>NZ_JBSIUU010000006.1:0-132798 GCF_053654535.1 Helicobacter sp. T3_23-1056
CAACTCAAATTACAAGCAGTATAAACATTTTGCAAGAGATAAACTCACTGCAACGCTACTTAGCCACGATAAAATAACCCGCGCTTTTTTGGTGGCTTAGTTTTTGTTTTTTTGATTTTTGATTTTGGTAGATTAGTCTTTTTTGTAGTCTAGTATTTGCTACCAAGATGCACAAAAAAGCAAAAACCACACAAAAATATCACTCCGCAACAACTAGCCACGCACACGATAATCCCCCTTTTTTTTGCACGCACGATTTTGCCACACACTCCCCCGCATTCTATCACACGCACGCGCCCGCACACAAAGACACCCCGCACAAAGACGCGGGCAAAATTTTAGGGGTATTTTTGCTTAATTTCTTTTTGCCTTTAGAAAAAAATTTAGCGAGGTGGAATTGTGAAAAAATTGCAGGGCGTCTTGCAAAAATCTAGCGGGAAAAATTGCAAATGCAAAAATCTAGCGGGGATTTTGGCTGGCATTTTGGCTGGTATTTTGATGATAATCTTAATGGGTTTTTGCAATCGCTAAAATGCGCTAAAACGCGCTAAATGCCACGCTAAGCGGACAATGCCAAAATCAAAAAAAGCCAAAAATTTACAAAAAATATTAAACGCGTATTTTAGGGACTTGTAAGGCTTTGAGTTTATATTTTTGCAGTGCTTCAAAGGCTTAAGGCAAGGGCGTTTTAAGCGTGTTTTTTGCAGAGAAAAAAAATGCTATTGACAAAAATTGCAAAAAATTAAAAGCGTTTGTGTCAAATTTTGTGTCAAATTTTGTGTCAATTATGCAAAATCAAAAAATCCTAGCGACATTAAATCCATACTAAAACCATTTAGAGACTTTTAGCATAAGTGCGGTAGAGATAGCCGAGCTAAAATACGCCCCTGTGTAGCCAAGTGTCAATTCTGTATTTCCCTTCAAAGCCCAATGCAAGTTTATATCCGCCATACCATACACAGCGGATAAATTAAGCCTGCTTTTATCCTGCTTGCCATTATCGTTTAGATAAAAAATGCTAGGGTTATAAAGCATATTATACACAGCGCCAAGTGTCGCGGAAAATCTAAAAGTATTTCTCAATGCTTTGTGGTAGTGTATCTGCACCATCGCTTGAGGTAGATGAAATATGTTTGATTTTACTTCTTTGGCGTCATAAGTGGGGATTCCGCCACCACTTATGATGCCACCGCTTATAGCATTCCATTTTAGCGTTTGGAGCATATCATAGCTTATGCCAAATTCTGGGGAAAAATATGAGTTTCGCTTCACAGAATAAAACTTTTTGCCCGCTTTTATGTCTAGCCCGACATTCCACGCGCTTAGCATATCAGGCTGTGGATTTTGCGTGGCACGCTCATAAGACGCACGCAAATCTACAAACCTCCCCCCTCCCCTCAAAATAGTCTTTATAAACCATTCATTTGTTCCGTGCGTAGCAAATGGTTTGAAATAAGTAAAACCTCCGTTTATGCCGTGATTTTGCCTTGCTACATTGATGTCATCAGTCGCGCTTTTTGTGCTTGTCGATAAATAGCTAAAATCATAGCCTATATACGCGCCAAATCGCCCAGAGAGTGGTCCTAGATTTCGCTCTATGCCCGCTAAGAATCCACCGCCTATATCGTGTCCTTGCGCTTTGGCTTTGGCATTTAGATATGTATGTGTCGCGTAGGGGGCGATGAAAAAATGCTGTTTTTTATCGCCATAATACGGGATAAACACCCTATCAAGCGCGTCTAAAATCTGCTGATTTGTCCATTCTTGTTTGTCTAAATCCACGCCTTTTAAGCGAATCTTATTTACCTCGCTCAAATCCACTCGCACAGAATCTAACTCTAGTTGCTTTTTTTTGTCTTGCTCTAGCTTGGCTTGAGCGGTAAAAAACGCTTCTTTTTCTTTTAGTTTAGATTTTGCTTGCTCGATTTGGTTTTTGGTTTGGGCTATCTCGGGGTTTTTGCCTGCGTTTGGCTGGGCGTAAAACTGCCTTAGCCTTGTTTGGATTGCGCTAATGACATTTGGGGTTAGCTTGATTTCGGTGTTTTGGGCTTTTGCAACTTCGATTTGGGTATGCTCTGCTCTTAGTGATTCTAGCTCGGCTTTGGTATCAAGTGGGGCTAAGTAGTGCTGTTTTGCGATTTCGCTTGCTTGGGCTTGGTATTCTTGCTTGGTGTGCTCTTTTATGGTGTCTATGTCGCGCTCATAGGCGGATTTTATCTCTTTTTGTTTGGCATTCACTTTTAAAAGCTCTTTTTCGCTATTTACGATTAAGGCGTCTTGGTTTTGGGATTCTTGCTTTGTCTTGGTGTTTAGGTTTTTTAGCTTAGCATCAAGGCTTGCTATGTCTCTTTGTCGCTCTTTTTGTGTGGTTTTTTGCGTGGGGGTTAGGTTTTTTATCTGCGCGTCTGCTTCGTAGTCTTTTTGTAGTTGGCGGATTTCAGCATTTATACGCGCGCTTTCTTGCTCTAGAGTTTTGGCTAGGTTTGCTTTGTGGGATTTGCTTTGGGAGATTTGGTTTTGGAGTTTGCTAGCTAGGGCGTTTTGCTCGTTTAATTCGCTATCTCGTTGCTTATTTTTGGTAGCGATTTGCTCTCTTTCTTGTGCTTGGAGTTTTGCTTGGGCTTTGTTTTTTGCCTCTGTCTCTAGCCGTGCTAGCCGTTGTTTTTCTCTCTCGTGAGCTTGGATTTTGCTTTGTAGGGCGGTTTTTGCTTTTTGCTCGGCTAGGGTTTTGGCTTTTTGGATTAGGGTTTCTTTTTGTTTGTCCTTTTCGGCTTCTATGGCGTCTTTAGTGCCTTTTTCGCGCAAATCATCGTGCTGGGCGTTTAGGGATTCTAGTTTGGATTCTAGTTTGGTGATTTCGATTTTTTCTTTTGCGACTTTGCTAGCGACATAGACTTCGATGGCTTCATAGTCATAGTCCCTATTGCGGATAGATTCTTCTGCTTCTTTTAGCTCGCCTACTGCGGTTTTTTTGCCGTAGTTTGAGTGGAAACTTTTTCGCGTCATAGAATCTAATATGCTATCTGTTATGGCGGTATTTCGCAAATGAGTGAGCGCGATATTTTCTAGCATAGCACTTGAAAAAGTCGCATCTTGTGCGTGTAGATTTTGGGTGGCTAGAGCTATGGCTAGTGTGCTTAGACTTAGCCTGCTTAGACTTAGCATATTTGGCGGTGGTAGATGTTGTATTTTGTTTTTTGTGGTTTGTTTTATTTGCTTTATTTGTGTCATTTTTTTCATTTTTTCTCCCTTGATTGCCTTGCGTGGCGTTAGATAAAGCCTTATTAGGCTTGCGTTTAAGCAGGTTTTGCTAGACTACTTTTGCTAAAACTGCTAAAACTGCTAAATCCACATTTTTTGACTGAAAAAGGCTTAAACATTTTTAAGCCTTTTGTAAATAGAAATTAAACTATTTATAAACTTATAACAACCTTAAAAATACAAAATATCGCGTAAAGTAGGTAGTGTTGGCATAAAATGTAAAAAATTGTGACGATGGAGCTGTGCTAGATTTTGGATATGCTTTTGTGGATTTGCAAAAAAGTTGCAAGAAGTGTTTGCCAAGAAGTGTTTGCAAGATTTTTGAAAAGTTGTTTGAAATGTTGTTTGAAATGAGATTTGAAGCGGGGTTTGAAATGGGACAAAAAGCGTTTATAAAATATTTCGAGGGAATCTTAGGGATTTTTTGGGGATTTTTTGGTAAGTTTTGATAGTTTGATTTTGATGATTTTTCATAAATTGCTTAAAAAATGGGGCAAAAAAAATGCTAAGCCTTTATCGATTTTAACGACAAAGACTTAGCAACGCTAGAATCTAATGCGATTTTGCAAATTTTGCAAAAATGTAGAATCTTATAGCTTGCTAGCGTTATTTTTTAGGTAGTCTTTCACACCATCGGCTGTGGGTTTCATACCTGCTTGCCCTTTTTGCCAGCCTGCTGGGCATACCTCGCCGTGCTCTTGGACAAATAGTAGTGCGTCTGCCATTCGTAGCATTTCGTCCATATTTCGTCCAAGTGGCAAATCATTAATAACCGCGTGGCGAATGATTTGGTCTTTGTCGATTAGGAAGCTACCGCGAAGCGCGACTGCTCCATTTACAAGCACATCATAATCGCGTGAAATTTGCTTGGTAATGTCTGAAACCATAGGGAAGCTTACATTGCCGATACCGCCTTGGTCTACGGGCGTATTTTTCCACGCAAAATGCACGACATCAGAGTCGATAGACACGCCTATGACATTGAAGCCTTTTTCGGCAAAATCTTTCACGCGGTGGTCCATAGCCAAAATCTCGCTAGGACATACAAAAGTAAAATCTTTTGGCCAAAAGAACACGACTGCGCCGTTTTTGCCTAGATTTTTGCTAAGCTCAAAGCTCTCTACGATTTGGTTGTTTGCTAGCACTGCTGGTGCATTGAAATCAGGTGCTTTTCTTGTAACTAACATAGTTACTCCTTTTTGTTAAGATTTATGATAATCAATAAAAATTATCAATTAGAATTGTAGCCTATAAAAAGTTAATCAATTTTTAAAAAACACAATTTTTGTGTAATTTTTATGTAAATTTGATATTTTTGTGTGAAATTTTGAAAAATATCTTGGCAAATATCATAGAAAATTTATGTCTTTTTATGCAAAATCATTTATATATTTTGTTTTATAAGATTTTGCTAGAATTATTTTTTGTGCGTATTTGTGCTGCACCAAAATCGTTTGTTTTATGGTTTTTAGATTTTGGGGTTAGGCATTTAGGCAATTTTTGCCATTTTTTGCTAACATTATCGCTTTATGCGTCTTTATCATATCTATCGCAAATCCGCAAAATGACTTAAACATAAAACCCTACAAAAAAGGACAAAAATGGCTACCTCCACAAATGTATCAAACCACACAAATTTATTTATCATAGAAGTAAATTACACTGCGAGTTTAGAAGTGATAGATTCTATTGTAAGAAAGCATAGGGCGTATCTAGCACAGGGCTATGAAGCTGGATTTTTGCTAGCCTCAGGACCGCGAAATCCAAAAACAGGCGGAATCATCATCGGGCGATTTGCTAGTTTGCAAGAAGCTAGAGATTTTACCAAAAATGACCCATACTACCTAAAAAACGCCGCTAACTATGAAATCATCGAATTTAACCCCGTGCTTTTTGATAAGCAAATCAAAGACTTTTTGGGCGCATAAATCCTAGCTCAACAAAAAACGACATAAACAAAGCAAAAACAACCCCAAACAAAACATTAAAAGGCAAAATATGAACCACATTATCCACACCATTGTCGATGCGGTAGGCTCTTTTGGCTATACAGGCATTTTTATTATGATGTTTTTAGAATCTAGCTTTTTTCCATTCCCCTCCGAAGTGGCGATGATTCCCGCTGGATACCTTGTGTATCGTGGCGAGATGAATATGTATCTAGCACTTTTAGCAGGGGCGTTAGGAAGCCTAGCTGGCGCGCTTTTTAACTACTATTTGGCATTGTATTTTGGGCGAGGATTTTTGCTAAAATATGGCAAATATTTCTTTTTCACGCAAAAAACGATGGACAAAATGGATAGCTTTTTCCAAAAACACGGCGAAATCAGCACATTTTTAGGCAGGCTGATTATGGGCGTGCGCCAATACATATCCTTGCCCGCTGGACTAGCGCGAATGAATATCGTAAAATTTAGCCTTTATACGACTTTGGGAGCGAGCATTTGGATAGCTATTTTAGCGGTGTTTGGGTATTATTTGGGTGTGTGGTTTGGCGATGATTTAAGCATTAGCAACATTGTGGATATTTTTTCTTCAAAAGCTGGCATTGCAGAGTTTGCCTCTGTGAAGCAAAACTTGCGCTATATCGCCTTTGGCACGCTAGGTTTTGTCTGTATTGTCGGGCTTATCTATGCTTTTATTTACAAATCCCGCCACAAAAATGACAAACAATAATCATAAAATCTAAAAAAGAATCCACAAATGAACCTAGTCATCGCGCTTGATTTGCCTAGCCTAGAGCAAAATCTACGCCTAATAAAATCGCTAGATTTTCTAAAAGATTCTACCTCACACGACTTAAAATCTAGCGAGCTAAAATCTAGCGAGCTAAAATCTAAAATCTGGCTAAAAGTCGGGCTTAGGGCGTTTGTGCGCGATGGCATAGCGGGGATAGAAGCGATAAAAAATGCGTGTGATTTGCCTATTTTTTTGGATTTAAAGCTCTATGACATACCAAATACGATGGCAGATGCAGTGCAAGAATGCGCTAAAATCGGCATAGATATGCTGACAATCCACGCAAGCGCAGGACAAAGGGCTATGCAAGAAATAATGGCTAGACTTGAAAATTTTACAAATCAAAATCTTGCAAATGAACATCTTGCAAATCAAAATCTTGCGCAAAATCCAAAAGCAGATTCTACCCACGCCATAGATTTGCCAAAACATAATCCCAAAAAACCACTCATAATGGCGGTTAGCGCGCTCACTAGCTTTGATGAAGCAGAATTTAGCGCGGTGTATCATAAAGGCATTAAACAAGCTGTGAGTGATTTTGCCTCTATGTGTGATAAATCGCGCATAAATGGTATGGTTTGCTCCGTGCAAGAGTGCGCATTTATCAAAAAATCTTACCCGCATTTGCTTACCCTAACGCCCGCCATACGCCCAAATCTAACCACAAATATTGCAAAAAATAGCCCACAAACATCTAGCAACAAGACACAAGACAAAACACAAAATAAAACAAAAGATGACCAAAAACGCGTAGCAAGCATACAAGAGGCGTATAATGCGGGAGCGGATTTTATCGTAGTGGGACGCCCTATCTATAATGCCCCATCACCACAAAACGCCCTGCGCGACATACTACAACAAATGCAAAATCTATCATAAGGCAAGCAATGAGCAAAATCAAAATCCTAAAAACCCCGCAAGAATTACAAACCTACTGCGCAAAGCTAAAATCCACAAACAATAACGCCACTTTAGGGCTAGTCCCCACGATGGGCGCACTGCATCTAGGACACGCATCACTAATCACAAAAAGCACAAAAGACAACGCCCACACCATCGTATCAATCTTTGTAAATCCTGCGCAATTTGGGGCAAATGAGGATTTATCCACATATCCGCGCACACTAGATTCTGACATAGCAAAATGCGAAGAACTAGGAGCAAGCGCGGTATTTATCCCAAATGCTAGCGATATGTATGCTAGCGATGATGAAGCGGTGCTAAATGCGCCAAAATCACTTGGTTTTGTGCTAGAAGGGTTTGCCCGCCCTAGCCATTTTAGCGGGGTGCTACAAGTAGTTATGAAACTTTTTTGGCTTGTGCGCCCTGATAATGCGTATTTTGGGCAAAAAGATGCCCAGCAGCTTTTAATCATTCAAAAAATGGTGAAAGATTTTTTTATCCCCATTTGTATCGTGCCTTGCCCTATCGTGCGCGATATAGATGGGTTAGCTCTAAGCTCAAGAAATGCGTATCTATCCCCACAAGAGCGAGAGTGTGCGCTATCTATCCCAAAGGCTATAAAATCTATACAAAATGCCTATCAAAAAATCCTAGATTCTAATGCAAAATCTAAAAATCGCACAAATATCGATTCTAGCAAAATCCTTGAAGCAGGCTTAGCGGTGCTAAAAAATAGCCAAATAAAGCTAGAATACCTAACCACTTGCGACTACGAACTAAGGCAAATAAGCCACATAACGCCAAATAAAAGCATAATCTTGCTCGCAGGATTTGTAGGCAAAACCCGCTTGCTTGATAATCTGTGGCTATAAAATTTGGCTATCAAATTGGATTATAAATCTATGGCTATAAATTTTTGATTGTCAAATATGGATAAAATCAAAGCATAAAGCCCTAAAATAAGCCATAAAATCCCAAAAATATGCCAAAATACCTCACGCAAGATTCTAAGCGACATTTTTAGGAGACATAATGATAAAAAAATATTTCGTTGCGACTTTTTTGCTATGTGCGATTTCGCTAAGTGTGGCGTTTGAGAGTATCGATGACGCGCTAAAAAATGGCGTAAGCAAGGGGGATTTAATCTTTTATGGCAATTTCATAGGCGGTGTAAGCGGCACACAGCGCACAGTTTCAAACAAAAATGCAGGGCTTGCAAGCTATGGATATTTGGGAAATATGGGCTATTTTTTGGGCAATGTCGGGCTAGGATACACTTCAGGTTTTTATAAAAACTTCCGTGCAAGTGTGAGTTTTCGCGCTATGGCTAGCTTTTATGATTCTAAAAAAGGTGCGGGCAATGTCAAAGAGGATTTTTTCAACTCCAATCAAGCAGCCCTAGCAGAATCTTTTATCGAATATTTTGATGGCGATACCAATGTCAAACTCGGCAGAATCGACATAAAAAACGAATGGATAAATACGCTTACCGATGCGATTTGGGTGCGCAACCGCTCGCTAGAAAACCTGCTTATAGAGGGATTTTGGGCGTATGATTTTGGGCGGATTGATTATTATGCGATGACACATTTTGTGCGCCCTAGTGAAGCGGGGGTGTATTATTTGGGGGCGAAGTATTATTTTTTAGATGATAGGCTAACGCTAAAGGCTTACACTTATTTTGCGCCACCGATTTTTACCGCTGTGGGGGGGAATCTCCAAGCAGATTTTGACATAGCAGAAAAATTTACCCTCCAAGCAAGGACGGGCGGAGCATATAGCTTTGAGCATAAAAACGCATTGCAAATCGTGCAATCTAGTGGCAAAAATGACGGGGGGGTGTTTTATCTGCAAGGGAATTTTTCGATGAAAAATACCTTTGAAATCGCGGCTGGATATGTGCTGACGGGATATAAGGCTGGCTGGGGGAGTTTGGGACTTTTGGGGGAGGATATTAGCCCGTTTTTTGTATGGGGTGGACGCGCTTTTAAAACACAGCCAAACGCAAATCTAATCTATGGCAAAATCTCTGCAAAATTAAAGCGATTTAACTTTTTTGTGGCGTATGGTGGGACTTTTTATGACGCATTAGAATCTAGCACAAGCACAAATGGTATCCCAACGCTAAATCGCATAAAATCCACGCAAAATGAAGTTGATGCGGGGTTTGAGATTTGGTTTAGCGATAATGTCATAGGCGTGGTAAATGTGGTAAATACGCATTTGGATTCGCGCGGTGTGCCAACCCTAACGCAAGTAAATGGCGGACTAAGGCTTGCATTTTAGATTTTAGATTTTTTTGACTACTCATTTTATGCGATAAAACGATTTTGCATTACGCTTTTTTTGCATTTTTAGACTAGCCTAAAAGGCTAGATTTATGATATTGTGGGGTTGTTTGCCTATTGTTTGTTGATTGTTTGTGTATGGTTTATTTATCATTTGTGGTGTATTTACTTTGGAATACATTTTGCTAGCAAGCAAACCAAATGTAAAAGAATCCGCAAGGAGAACATAGCCAAATGCGCACAAAATATCAAAACCAAGACACATCAAACAAACATATATTTGCTAGATTTTCACAAAAATGGGCTTTTTTGGCAACATTAGCAAAAATCGCTGCAAAAATCGCTAATGTTTGTATGCGTTTTGCAGATTTGCACTTATTTAAGCCGTATTTTTTGCAAAAATCTATCAAAAATCTAGCATTAGTAGCATTGATACTAGGTGGTTGCCTGCTAAACTCTATCCCAGCCAAATCGCACACGCTAAATTGGGACGATTTAGAAGAGACACAAAAAACGCTACTAAAAAAACTTTGGAATGTCGGCAAGCCCTATGATTTGCACTATGCACTGATTGCGATTTCGTATGCAGAATCTAGGCTTGGGCTATATCCGCTAAATCTGCAAACTTATGATTGTGGCGTGCTACATATCAATATAAAAAGCTATCTTAGGTTTAATAAAATCAAAGATTCCCCGCTAAATCGCAATATCTATTGTGGCAATCTAATCGTAAATGAGGATTTATCGATAAATGCCGCGCTTGATACGCTTCAATATTTTTATGAGTATTGGGCTAAGCGCAAAAAAAATCCCCTAGAATACGCTATCAAAAGCTACAACGCAGGGTTTAAGGTGCATTCTGCAACGGCACAAAAATACTACAACAAAGTCTATAAAAACATACAAGAAATCAAAAAGCTAGAAAAACAAGGACTATTGCGCCAGCAAAGAGCGGCAAAGACGCAGTAGATTTTGGTTTTTTGCGCTTTTGCTACTTTAGTTTTTTTGACATTTTTGCGCACTTAGGTTTTTGTTTTTGCTATTTTTAGTTTTTTTTTCATTAGAATTTAGTTTTTGTCATTTCGTTTTCTTGTCAATAGATTTTGGTTTTTGTAATTTCGTTTTTTTCCATTTTTATCTTTTGTCAATAGAATTTGGTTTTTTACTATTTTTGTTTGTAGTTTTTTGACATTTAGCGCGATTAGATTTTGCGCTAGCACAAATCCCACAATAACTGCCAATTTTTTCATTGAGCAAAGCGCGTAGCACGAAGCAAAATATCTCTATTTATGTTTTAGATTTTAGTGATACTTCGCTCACTTTGTTTGTGCAATATGACAAGCGAATTTTTAATATTGTTGATATATTTTACTTACCATTAAATATGACAAAATCCCCCTCTCTCTGCGGAGGGGACTAAGAGGGTGGGTAGATTTTGATTACACAAAAATCTATTTTTTGTCATTTTCCAGTCATTTTTTCGTCATTGCGAGCGGATTTTGCATAAAATCCGCGTGGCAATCTATTTTTTTTATCAAAATCTTGTCATACTGCGGTTTGGCACAAACCGAAGTATCTCTAATTCTCACAAAAACAACATTATTTCGGCTTTTGCAAAGCCTTAATATAACAAGATTTCCCGTCATTGCGAGATTTTGCGCTAGCAAAATCGTGGCAATCTATTTTTTGCTTTGTGAATGTGGATTGCCACGAATCTGCTTCGCTACGCTTGCAGATTCTCGCAATGAAAAAAATGTCTTTTTTCTAAAAAATACCCACCCCCTAGCCCCCTCCGCAAGGGAGGGGGGAATATCTATCATACTTTGTGTCTTTTAAGCAAATAAACTCCAAAGTATCCAAAATCTTAAGTCTTGTCATACTGCGGTTTGGCACAAACCGAAGTATCTCTAATTCTCACAAAAAACAAAGTTATTTCAGCTTTTGCAAAGCCTCAATATAACAAGATTTCCCGTCATTGCGAGATTTTGCGTAAGCAAAATCGTGGCAATCTATTTTTATTAGATTGCTAAATGTGTGTTTTTGCGATTTTATAGAATGTAGATTGCCACGCATTGTATTCAAAAGCAATGCGTGGCAATAACAAAAATAGTCTTTTTAATGAAAAATACCCATATCCTTAATTCCCCCTCCGAAATGTAGATAAAAATCCACATTCATTGCAAGCAAGTTGCAAGGCTTACGGATTTTCACAATGGTAATCTAGCAATGGCAAGGCACAATAACAGCGATAAATCTTGCTTAAAAGCTAAAAGTATATCTAGCAGTTATGCTATACCTTGATTGCAGATTCCATTTTGCTGAATAGCCACTACCATCGTCATATTGTCGTTTTCGATTTAGCAATGTCGTTGGCAAAAACGGCACTCTAGCGACTATTTCTACCCCGTGATGTTTAGCGATATTTGTGCGCAAACCTACATTTAGCGCGACATCAAAGCTAGTTTTTGTCAGCTTTTGTTGCATTTGTTTTTCTTCATTATCAATATCTTTTCCAAACCAAGTATTGCCACCAAGCCCAAGCCCTACAAATCCACCAAAATCGATATTCTCTTTAGCGATAAAATTCCCTAGAAAATCCACATTTGCGCCATAATTTAGTTGTGTGCCAGAATATGTTATACCACTCATCGTTATGCTACCGTGCAAAGCATTTACATTTATATATGCCCTCAATCCTAAAAATGGCGTAAAAAAATGTTTATACCCTGCGATAAAACCCTCTGTGACGCCATCTCCTGTGTAAGAATATGTTGCTTTTTCATTGAGATTTGTATCAGTATAAAAAACAACACTTTTAAAATGCGCATCACCATAACCAACTTCCACCCCTACAAAAGCACCGCTTTGCTCAGCTATGGCTAGAGGGCTTGCTAGTGCAATAGCTAGCACACATTTAGTAGTTACATTTTTCATTTTTGTCCTTTTTTGTAGATTTTTGTTGCTTTAATAATGCCTATGGCACGCTAAAAACAACAGCGGGTATGCTACAAAAAAAAAAAAAAAACGGATTTTAAACAGAGTGTTTATGTCTTGCGCGTTGTAAGTTGTAAGTTGTAAGTTGTAAGATAATTGCAAAAATGAGTGAAGTAAGTGATTTTCTATTATTGCAAAATGTTAAGATTTACAAAACTAGAATCGTGGGGAGTTATTGTTTGTGTCATTGCAAGCGAAAACAAATAAAGCAGGCAAAAAAAATAAAGCGCAGTTTTTTAGAAAAATCGTTAGATTTTGTGGCAAGTTATTTTTATGATTTGGTTTATGGATTGCCACGCTGCGTAATCGTGGCTTGCAATGATAGATTTTTCCCATATTTTGTGGAGGTGCTAAGGGTGGGTAGATTTTGATTACACAAAATCTATTTTTTTATCAAAAACTTGTCATACTGCGTTTGGCACAAACCGAAGTATCTCTAATTCTCACAAAAACAGAGTTATTTCGGCTTTTGCAAAGCCTCAATATAACAAGATTTCCCGTCATTGCGAGATTTTGCGCTAGCAAAATCGTGGCAATCTATAATTTTTGAGATACTTTGGGCTACGCCCTAAGTATGACAATTTGTGGTGTAGATTGCCACGCATTGTATTCAAAAGCAATGCTCGCAATGATAAGATATTTCGCATTCGCCTAAATATGACAAGGTTTTATTTTTGTGATTGCAAGATTTTGCGTAAGCATTATCGTAGCAATCTATTTTTCGCTTTGTGAATGTAGATTGCCACGATTTTGCTTCGTTACGCTTGCAGATTCTCGCAATGACAAGATATTTCGCATTCGCCTAAATATGACAAAAATGTCTTTTTCTAAATAAAAATACCCACCCCTCAAATCTAGTGAGATTTTGCTAGTCTAGTTCGCGTTTTTTGGGGATTAGCACCACGCAGATAGTAGCCACTGCCATTAGCACAGCAAAATAGATAAAAAACCCTTCCTCTATCCCATTTGCCTTAAATTGCAATGCGACATAGTTCGCGCTTCCTCCAAATGCTGCTGCGCCAATAGTGTAGCTTATCCCCGTGCCAAGAGCCCTTACTTGCGGTGGAAACAAAGTCGTTTTAAAAATCCCAGCCACCGCGCTATAAAATCCAAGCATAAAGCACATAAAGCCCACGATTGCAAAGAGCAGTAGTGGTTCTGTTGTCTCTCTCATCAGCAAAAATGACGGATAAATCCCAAAAAATGCAAACACGCAAAAAATAAGTAACGAGTTTTTTAGCCCGATTTTATCGCTTAGCGCACCCATAAAAGGCACGACAATAAAAAGCAACAAAATCGCGCCTAGCATAATGTTATTTGCGATATGTGCGTCTATGCCGTTATTTATCATATAGACTTTAGAATACACCGTGATTATGTAGTAAGCAGGGGAGCACCCCGCAGTGATGCCTAGCACCAAAGCGACACTTTTCCACGATTTTAGCAAGGCTTTTAGGCTACCTCTATCTTCGTATTTTTTTAGGATTTCGCTAGAATCATCACTCATAAATGTCCTAACAAGCAGGCTTAGCAACGCTAGCACACCACCTGCAAAAAACAAAATCCGCCAGCCAAAATCCCTCATCTGCGCTTCATCAAAAAACAAAAACAAAAAACTAATGCTAGCCAACGCTAGTAGCTGTCCACCGATAAGGGTAAGGTATTGAAATGATGAGTAAAATCCCCTCTTGCCTTTTGGTGCGATTTCGCTAAGGTATGCGGCTGCTATGCCGTATTCGCCACCTACTGCTACGCCTTGAAGTAGTCGCGCTAGCAAAAGCAACACAATCGCAATATCGCCAATGCTATGTTTATCAGGCAAAAAAGCAATGCTAAAAGAGCCTAATGCCATAAAGATGATTGAGACTACCATAGAGCTTTTTCGCCCGATTTTATCGGCGATAGAGCCAAAAATCGCACTGCCAACAGGGAGCATCAAAAACCCCGCAGCAAACACGCCAAATACCGAAATCTGCTGAATTAGCGGGGAAGTAGCGTTTGAAAAATTATGCGCAAAATACACCGCCGCAAAACCATAAATATAAAAATCAAACCATTCTACGAGATTGCCACTGCTTGCGGCGATTACGCTTTGGATTCTTTTAGAATCGCTAATGCTTTTGTTAAACTCATTTTTGTCGCCCTTGTCGTGCTTATCGTGTTTATCGTGCTTGTGAAAATGCTTTTTTAGATTCCATTTTGGTTTAAATTTCATCATTGCCCCTTTTTATGCTTTGTATTTTTTTAGATTCTTTTTTGCGCTAGCAAAATCCATAGCACAAATAATGCTACTCTAATTCGCGTTTTTTGGGGATAAGATAGACGCATATAAGCGAGATAAACGCAAAAAACGCAAAATATGCAAAAAATCCCCATTCAATGCCGTGTTTGACAAAATTTAGCGCGACAAAATTCACACTCCCGCCAAAAACCCCCACACTTATCATCGCCCCAAGCCCCGCACCTAGTGCGCGGATATGTGTAGGGAAAAGCGAGGTTTTAGAAATGGCTGCCACAGCGGTATAAAAGCTAAGCATAAAGCACATAAAGCTAGCGATGATAAATAGCACAAACACACTTTGTGCCTCACGCATAAGCAAAAATAGCGGATAGATTCCAACTATGCAAAATCCTAAATACACGCTAAGCGAGGCTTTAAAGCCGATTTTATCGCTCACATAGCCTACGAGTGGGATAGCCACGCACAGCACGCATAACGCCCCTAGCATAATGTTGTTTGCGATATGTGAGGCTATGCCGTTGTTTATCATATAGATTTTAGGATATGTGGTGATGGTGTAAAATCCTATGGTGCAGCCAGCCGTTACGCCAATGACTAGGGCTAGTGATTTCCACGATTTTGCCAATGCCCTAAAACTCCCTCTATCGCTAAAAGAAAGTAGATTTTGCGCGCTATCATCTCTCATAAATCCACGAAAAATAAGACTAGCTAATGCCAAAATCCCACCTGCTACAAACAAAATCCGCCAGCCAAAATCCCTCATCTGCGCTTCATCAAAAAACAAAAACAACAAACTAATGCTAGCCACCGCTAGTAGTTGTCCGCCGATGATAGTGGCGTATTGAAACGATGAATAAAAACTTCGCTTTCCGCTAGAGGCGATTTCGCTTAAATACGCCGCGACAATGCCAAACTCCCCTCCAACCGCTACGCCCTGCAAAAGCCTAGCACACAAAAGCAAGATAATCGCGCTATCGCCAATGCTAGATTTATCGGGCAAAAACGCAATCACAAACGAGCCAAACGCCATACACAAAATCGAAATTATCATCGCTTTTTTGCGAGAATCTTTATCGGCTATGCGCCCAAAAATGATACTCCCCACAGGTAGCATCAAAAACCCTGCGGCAAAGACTCCAAAGACTTCGATTTGGGCTAGTAGGGGCGAAGTAGCGTTTGAAAAATTATGCGCAAAATATATTGCAGAGAATCCATAAATATAAAAATCAAACCATTCTATGAGATTTCCACTGCTTGCGGCGATTAGGCTTGGGATATGGGGTTTTGTTTGCATTTGTAGTCCTTTTTGTCTTGCTATTGCTACGCAAAGTTTGATTAGATTTTCGCGAAAAATTTATGTAGCATTTTGTCGCTTTTTGTCGTATATTGTCGCAAACTACATTCAAACCCCAAAATCTAAAATCCCCAAATTTACCAAAAAATCACCTTAGTTTTTACGCTACAAACTAAAGCAGTGGAAACACCTTTTTGGCTATCATTTCTAGCTCTTGGCGCACATTTGCGCATTGCACGATTAGCAGATTTAGCCCTGCTTTGTGATATGCGCGGATTTTCTCTGCGACTTGCTCTGGCGTGCCGATTAGATTTGAGCGAAGTCCGCGATTTGAGACGCTGTATTCTTGCTTGGTGATTTCTAAATCAAGTTGAGAATTGCCCGTAAAATCGCTATATGAGCTTGCATAATCGCTATAATTTTTTATCGTAGTGATTCTTTTTAGCTCATCTTGGGCTTCTTTTTCAGTATCGCGCACGATGATATAAGTCGCCATTCCAAACGCGCTAAAAGGCTCTTTGCCCGCTTTTGCCCTGCGCTCTTTCATATCGTTGATTTTCTCCCACACTTCTTCTACCGTGCCTCCGTGCATTAGATACCTATCGGCAAATTGCGCGATTGTGGTGCGCCCCACATCGCTCTCCCCGCCCGCATATACAAGAGGCATTTTGGTAGGTTTTGGCTCATTATAAGAATCCACAAAGTTAAAATACTTGCCTTTGTGATTTAGCGGAGTGTCCTTCCAAAATCCCCTTAGCACATCGGTGTATTCTTTGACTAGGGCATATCTATCATCGTGGGCGTCAAAGTTGATTCCATATTGTCTTGCTTCCTCTTCCCACCACGCGCTTACCATATTTACGCTAAATCGATTCCCACTGATTTGGGCAATGGTAGCGATTTGCTTAGCTGTGAGGGCGACTTGGTGGTATTGTGGACGAAGTGCTGCTAAAATCTCGATTTTTTTGGTAATCGCTGCTAGCCCATTTGCGATAGCCCACGCATCAAGCACGGGGGCTTTTTCGCCCTTTATGTCGTTTAGGTAGAGTTCAGGCACAAGTGTTAGCACATAGCCCAGCTCCTCTGCGTTTAGTGCCAAGTCTTTTATGTATTCCCAACTGCATTGTGTCGTGTCATCATCGACATTTCGTAGCCAGCTACCCCATACAGGTGTCCAATATCCAAACTTCATTTTCATCTTTTGCTCCTTTTTTTTGTTTGATTTACGCTGTTTGTTTAGCGTTTGTTTTGTCTAATTGCTCTCGCAAAAACTCCACGATTCTATCGCTTGCGGCTTGCTTGCCTTGAGCGCGCAAAGAATCCTCTACGACTTTGTTGTAGTTGGTATTTGTGTTTATGTCATACACTACGATTTCGCCATTTTGCGTTTCGATAAACTCCACGCCTGCGACTTGGATTTTGTGTAATTTTAAAAACCCCTCTAGTTGTTGGACTAAAGGCGTGTTTTCATTTATATCCTCACGCAGACTAAATTTGCTAACCCCACCGCTATTGCTATTTATATCGCACGCCGCCCCTGCGATTTGGGGCAAAATCTCTTTGTTAGATTCTGCATTTTGTGCATCTTCTAGCGCGCAGGCATCTGCTGGACATAGCTTAAACGCACCTCCGCTTGTATCCACGCGCACAGCATAGTGAAATCTACCACCGATAAATTCTACCCTAGTGATAAAAAGCTCTTTAGAGCGGACATATTCTTGCAACAGCGTAACGCCATCAATAGGCGTTTCAAACTCGCTAGATTCTACATACTCGCTAAAATCCTGCAAACTATCAAATCGCCGAACGCCTAGCCCTTTGCCACCTTGATTGTGCTTAGTGATAAATGGCGTTTGAAGTTTTTTTGCCTGCTCTAATAAATCCTCTTTGCCAAAAACAGCGATGGTTTTTGGCGTGCGAAATCCTGCTTGAGATAGGGCTAGATATTGTCGCACTTTGCTTACTTCTAGCTCTAGCACGCTAGAGCCATTTATCACCGCTCGATTATGGGATTCTAGCCAAGAGAGGATACTTCGCCCGTATTCTTTAGAAAAGGCATTATCTCGCGTGTGGCTTGAAGCAGAAATCCTACTCCAAAAAACCCCTTTAGGTGGCTCTTTGTCAATATCTATACTGCCATTTGTGAGGATAATCTCGCCAAACTCCACCCCCGCTCGCTCAAACGCTAGCGCAAAAGGCGGAATCCACTCGGGATTTTCGTGCAAGATATAAATGCCTTTTTGCAAATTGTTATATAACATAATCTGTCTCCTTTTTAGATTTTACTCTGCCTGTGCCTGTGTAGTCATCTATGCTAGATTTTGCCCCACCTACGCGGTATTGCGAAGCGATATGTGAATAATCAAGCCTATCGCCTTTGCCAAATAGTTTATTTCGCAGACTTCCCTCGACATATTGCTCTTTATACGCGCCTCTTTTTTGGAGTTCAGGCACGACAAAATCTACCACATCTTGTATTGTCCCGGGCGTTGTAGCATAGGCTAGGTTAAACCCGTCTGCATCGCTATATTCGATACATTCTTGCACGATGTCGGCGACTTTTTGTGGGCTACCTATGATTTTTGGTCCTTGTGAGCCTATGCCTGATAGTTTTATCAAATCTCGCAAAGTCCAAGTCTTGCCCTCATCTGTGGTGGAGTTTGTGAGGGCTTCGACTTGTGCGACTATGGCGTTTGATTTGATATTGCTTAGCGGGTCATCTAGCTCATATCGGCTCAAATCCACGCCTAGCCAACCAGAATTTAGCACCAAAGCCCCCTCTGTGCTTGCGTATTTTAGCAAGTCTTTGTATTTTGCCTCTGCTAGCTCTTGGGTTTTGTCCGTGATGATGGTGGCTAGAAGGTAGATTTTGGCACTATATGGGTCTCTCCCTGCTTGCACTAGCGCGTCTCGCACTTGTTTTACAGCGACTTTTGCGTATTCTTTTGTCGGAGGTGAGATAAAAATCGCCTCTGCGTGCATAGCGGCAAATTTTCGTCCACGCACAGAGTTACCCGCTTGAAATAGCACAGGGGTGCGCTGAATACTAGGCTCGCAAATATGAATCCCGGGGACATTAAAATACTTGCCCTTATGCCCTATGTGGTGGATTTTGTTAGGATTTGCAAAAGCACCGCTCTCCCTATCTAAAATCACCGCATCATCTTCCCAACTCCCCTCTAATAGCTTATAAATCACCTCCATATATTCATCAGCTAGCTCATATCGCTCATCGTGCGGTAGCTCGCTCTCACCCATATTTTTATTTGCGCTTGGCAAATATCCCGTTACGATATTCCAGCCTACGCGCCCTTTTGTGAGGTGGTCTAGCGTGCTAAGCCTCCTAGCAAAGGGAAATGGATGCTCAAAAGGCACACCAGCAGTAATCCCAAATCCTATATGCTTAGTCGCTGCTGCGCCCACTGCGGCTAACTGCACAGGGTCATTTACAGGCACTTGCAAAGCCGTCCTTAGCGCACCTAAATCATTGCCACCATACAAATCATACACGCCAATCACATCAGCGATAAAAATCGCATCAAATAGCCCTTTTTCTGCGATTTGTGCGAGATTTTGCCAATATTCTATATCTTTGTAGCGCAGGGCTTGGTCATTTGGATACCGCCAAAGCCCCGGGCTTAGATGACTTATGCAGTTCATCTCAAAGGCATTGAAACTAATCTGCTTTGTAGCCTTACTCATTGTCGCTCCTTAGTTTTATCTACCAAAATGTATGTTTGTAAATGCAGATTTTGCAAATACGGATTTTGGCTTTTTTAAGATTTTGGGGTTTTTGTCTTGTTTTTGGTATTTTTGGGTTTAGATTTTGTCTCTATTTTGTCGCTATTTTTTGACTACTTGTTCGCAAATCTATCGCCAAAATCGATAAAATCTAGCACAAAAACGCAAAAATTTGCAAAAACCTTGAATCGCATTCTATCTTAAAAAATGTAAAAACACAATATGTGTTTGCAAAAAATTGCAAATTTTCTACCAAATGTTTCATAAAAACACAATATGTGTTTGATAGATTTTGCGTCTTGGATTTTGCTTAAAAATATGATAAAAAATGTGATGAGGTTTGCATATAGATTTTGCAAAATCCAAAAACGCCAAAATCTATAATCATCGTTATTTGGCATTTCTTTTGATATAATGCAAAATTTATTTTGCCAAAGCAAAAGCGGACAAAATCCTAAAAAAACACAAACGGAGAATCACAATGCAAAATCTAAAAGAGCGACTAAATAATGATTTAAAAGAAGCGATGAAATCAGGCAATACATTTTTGCGAGACACTCTACGACTGCTAAACGCAGACATAAAGCGCGTAGAAGTCGATACACGCGAAGTGCTAGATGATACCAAAATCATAGCAATCCTCCAAAAAGCCTCAAAACAGCGCAAAGACGCCATAGAAGCATACAAAAAAGGTGGACGAAATGATTTGCTAGACAAAGAACAAAAAGAGCTAGACATCATCACTAGCTACCTGCCTGCCGAGCTTAGCGATGATGAGCTAAAGCAAAAGCTAGAATCTATCATCAAAGAAGTAGGTGCTACAAGCCCAAAAGATATGGGCAAAGTGATGGGCGTAGCAAAAGGGCTAAACGCCAATGGAAGCAGAATCTCACAAATGGTAAAAACGCTTTTGGGGTAGTAAAAATGCTTTTGGTGTCTTGGTGCAAAGCTTGGCGCAGGGGGCAAAACTATAAAACTAAGCTATTGTAAATGTTGCGTTTTGGCTTTTTGATTTGACTAATACGCGTTTTTTTGCGCGTTTTTTAAATTATGCTAGATTCACGGCTTTGCGCACATAAAGGCATATTATGGATTTAGAGAGGCAAATCGCGCTATTTTCGCACAAACGCTTGCAAAGCTATGAATCACTTACGCAACACAAAGATAATTTCTTGCTGATACAAAATCTATGCGCGAAAATCGGGCTTTTAGAGATTATCACGCGCAATAAAGTCGCACAAATTTTGCAAATAAATGATGATGATTTTATCGCAAAGCAAACGCTAGGATTTTGGTGCGACACAATAAACGAGCGCAAAATCCACAACGCACTTGTCAATCTTAACTCGCTTGATTTTAAAAAATACTCACGCTTTAATCGCAAGGACAAAATGCGTAATTATCAAAAAGTCATCGTTGCCTACGCGCTTTTTCGCACGATGAGAAACCGCGCATTTCACTTTGAAAATCTTTATAAGCGCAATGCAAATGGGACTTCTAGGCTCTCTACTTGCCAAATTTTTGGTAAAGTCAAAGTCGGCGTAGGGATAGATAGCGACAAAATGGAGGTGTTTTTAGATGATATGATAAATGCTTTTGATAGTGAATTGGGAGGATATTTTAGTTGAAGTTTATGTGATTTTGTGAAGATTAAGAGTGGATTTTAATGGTGGCGGTAAAGCACCGCCTTTAATGCGCGGGAATTATAGCACTTTTGACTTATGCTGTCAATACCAAATCTTTATAGATTTAGTGTATTATTAGCGGTTTTTGACAATCGCTTTGGTGGTTTCTATGCGTTTTGCACTCCATAGCACTACGGATTGTATCACTTCTTTTTGCACCGCGCTAATGAACTTTTCCATAAAATCAAAGGCGATTTTGCCCTCTATCGTGGGTAGCGGGATTTTATGATTTTCTAAACTGCCCATTCTGTATTGTTTGCCATAGCCATATTTTGATTTGTCCTTGTTAATTATCGTGCTTATGAATCGCAAATGATATTTATTCATCGGTTCTTTTGGATTCAAAACCAAAATATTATCATCGCAACAAAAATTTTCAATATGCACAAAAGAATTGCAAAACATATCAATCGTTATGGCATTGCTAAAAATTTGCTGATTTTGATTGCTGATAAATTCTTTTACGCCTTGATTAAATTCACCTGCGGTAAGCAAAGGCAAGTCGCCTTTGCTTACCGCATTTTTTACGAGTCGCGTTCCGCGCTTGTAGTTAAACATATCAATAAGTCTAAATTCCTCCCATTTGCCACCTTGTGCGATAAATTCTGATTCAAGATTCGCGAGATTATTTGCCCACCCCATTAATCCCCCTCCGCAAGGGAGGGGGAGAGATTGAGAGTCGCTTTCTGCAAGAGAATCATTATAAGCCCCTCCCTTTGCGTGAGGGGTTTTTTGGTGGGGTAATTTTCTCTACGCTAAAGACAATCCTTTTTTAAGACATTTGCGACTTCCCACGCGAAATACTCGCTCACGCATTTTTTAAAATCCTGCAAAGTGGGTTTAGAATCCACCTTTTTATGCTGGTCGAAATTCCAATCCGCCCCGCTGTCGCTTATAAAATCCTCGATATAGATTTCATCTAGATTCCACAGCGTGCTATCCACTTTGGCATTTTTCCCTGCCTTGTAGATTTTGATAATATCGCTGTAACGCGTGGTGGGATTATCCACTTCTTGCAAACTCCGTGCGGTGCGCTTAAAGCCGTTTTAATGCTTAAAAAAGCATTAAAGGCAATTTTATGGAGGATTTTACACGATTTTGCGCTTTTATTGTGAGTTTTGCAAAGAGATAGCAGAATCTAAGGACAAACTTAACAAAATTTTTGTAAAATGCTTCTCTTAGTGCTTTTGTAAGATTTTGCAAAAAATATCAAAAGTAGCCAACCAAAAAAGGCAAAAACCCAAGAAAAAGCCAAACACAAAAGGAGTCCAAATGTTCCACGAATACCGCGAAGAAATCAGCAAGCTAAAAACCACCGATGCGCATTTTGAAAAGATTTTTGATGAGCATAATGACTTAGACCAAAAAATCCAAAATGCCGAAAATGGCTTAGAGCCGCTATCAAATACGCAAATCGATACGCTAAAAAAGCAAAAACTTCGACTAAAAGATGAAGTCTATGCGATGATTTTAGAATATCGAAAGACACAAAAATAGCGACACATAAATGGGGTTTAGCCACGCTAGAGTAGCGCAAAAACCCCATAAATAACCCCAACTAACCAATCTAAATAATAACCCAAATAACAACAAAATATGAAAGCCACCAACGCAAGAAGCGCAGATGAAAGAAAATCTAGCCATTCCCACTCATAGCCCATCTCCACATAGCCCACATTCTTTACAAAAAAATTCCACCAAAAAAACCTCCAAAAATAAACCACCTACCAATCCTGCCAAAGACATTGCTACCAACCTAGCCAAACCAAAAAAAGCAAAATCCACCAACAAAAAATCTACCACAAAATCAACCCCTACAAATCACACTGCCACAAACGACACAAGTAGCAAAAAAATAGATTCTGCCACATTGCAAAAAATGCAAGAACTGCAAAAACTGCAAAATACTATCCCAAGCGAGATTATAAGCGCGTTTGAAGCTACGGATTATAACCGCACGATTGCGCTTTGCACGGCGTTTTTGAGCGAAAATCCTAGCGCGCCACAAGTGTGGTTTGTCTGCGGTATGAGCCTTTATTATCTAGCAAATATCCCGCGCGCCATAGAATCCCTCCAAATCGCCCTAACCCTAGCCCCAAATGATGAAAAAATCGCGTTTAATCTAGCCGAGATTTTGCGACAAAATGGCAACGCGCTAGCTGCGATTGAGATTTTGAGCGCGTTTGTGCCTTGCCAAAATGGCGATGTGTATTATAACCTTGCGCGTGCGCTAACCACGCAAGCAGAGAGCCTAAACGCACAAAATCTAATACAAGCAAGCAACTCCCCAACAATGAAAAATTTGCAAAATCTAACCACTTCCCAAAACCGCAAAAGCGCGCAAAATCTAGCAATACCAAACGACAAACAAGAAAATAACCCTACAAATGATATGAGTGAATCCATCTCACTAGAGACGCTTACAAATCCACAATATTTCATAAACCCCTACGAACCACAGATAAAGCCAAACCCAAAATCTACCCTCTTGCTAACCCAAGCAAAGCAAGCCTACAAAGCCGCCATAGAGCTAAACCCAAATGATAAAGACGCCATCTACAATCTAGCAAATTTGCACGCCAAAGATGGCGAATACAGCGAAGCTATCGCGCTATATCAAGTGTGTGGCACGCTAAATGCCAAGCTAAATCTAGCATTTTTATACAATCAAATCGATGAGGGCAAAAAGGCGTGTAAAATCTATGCGGAGTTAGAATCTGGCTTTGCCAAAGAGTGTGGATTTTTGCCACTAAGTATGGAGGGAAAAGAGTTTGACAAAGACGCGCTAGATTCGTATTTTCGTAGCAATATTTTGCCAAATATGCCCAAAAAACGCACGCAACAACATATTAGCTCTATTCAGCAGTTTGATGAAGCCACGCTAGAAAAAATCGCCACCTACAAAAGCCACATACAAGAATCTAGCACGCCACAAAAGCATATTTCACAATTTTATTTCAACTACGCAAACACCGCACGATACGCGGGATTTAATATGCTTTCATTTTATCTTTATGGCTGTGCGTATTGCCTAGATGCAAATCCACTTTGTGCGATAAATTATGCGCATTTGGCACTTAGTTTGCAAAATTTTTCACTTGGATTTAAGCTGTATGAGGAACGATTGGCGTTAGAAAAAGCTGATGTGTTTAATGCGGATTTTTTTGCGTCAAGCAAATATTTGCATAGCCTAAGTGCTAGCCCAGATGAAATCCAAACAATGCTAAAAGGCAAAAAAGTGCTGATTTTTGGGGAGCAGGGGCTAGGCGATATGATAATGTTTGGGAGGTTTATTGATGCTTTGAAGTGTGCGTGTGGAAGCGAGGTGTATCTATGCGTGCGAGATGAGCTAAAAGGGCTTTTTAGCCTGCGATATAATGTCGTAGAGAGGGATTTTGGCGGGTTTGATTATTGCGTGAGCGCGATGAGTTTGGCATATATTTTGGGGGTAAAATCTTTGAAAGATTTTAGTCAAAATGAAAACTATCTAGCAGGCTATCTAGGGGATAAATCTAGAGGGGTTGCAAAGGGGGGTTTTGCAAATAACGATTTTGTGAGGGAATATCTGCCAAATAGCACAACTAAAAAAACAGAGGATTCTAGCTTCACGCATTTGACAAAAAGTGCGAATGGCACAAATAGCAAAAATATCGCAAATAGCGCAAATAAAGTGTTTAAAATCGGTTTTTTCTTTGCCTCTACTTCAGGCTCTTCAAATGCCAAAGACAAATCTATCCCGCTAGATTTTATATTGCCCGCCCTTTTGCGCGTGCAGTCCTTGCTAAGCGATAACACGCAGCATAATTTGCAACAACATTTCACAAAAAACACAAAAATAGAATTGCATTGCCTCCAACCAGAATCCCTACTCCAAATCCACGCACAAGAAAATATCGCCAAAATCACCAACAATAGCCAAAAACCACAATCTAGCACAAAATCTAATGCCAACAACAACAATGATGACAACATAAGATTTTATGATTTGCATAGTTTTTTAGACACGGCAAAAGTGATGAGCGGGCTTGATATAATGGTAAGCATTGATTCTGCGCCCGCGCATCTAGCTATCGCGCTAGGCGTGCCTTGCTTAGTCATAGCGCACAAAAGATATGATTGGCGGTGGGAAGAGATAGGCAAAAATATCGCTTTGCAAAAAGAAGCGCAAGATAGCAAAGCAAACTTTGGCGGGCTATGTGGCGGGGAAGTGCTAGCTCAAGGGATAAATGGCGACTGGTCGCAAGTATGCAAGGCATTAGAATCGTATTTGCTAGATTTTGCAAAAAGAAGCAAAATCTAAATCCTTGCAAAGCCTGCAAAAATAATAAAATCTTTGTAGATTCTAAATTTCAAAAATATTGCAAAATCGCGCTAGCAAATATAACGCTAGCAAATCAAACTGCGCAATTTTAGCGCGGATAAAATCGCTTCACAAGCGTTTTGCGCTACACATTTTTATTGCGCGTTTTCACTACGCGCTTTTTCATTAAACACTTTTTTATATTACGCATTTTTTCACTAAGCACTTTTTTTATTACGCACTTTTGGGAGCAGGGCTTTTAGAATCTACATTCTGCATATTTTGCAAAGTCAAACTCTCTAATTCCTCCAAACTATGCAAACTATCCATATTTTTTATGCTATTTATTGAGCTATGTGGATTTTGCAAGACGCTTAATGAATGCAGACTTTTTTTGAAGTGCATATCTTTGATTTGCTTTCGCACAGCGTAGCGATGTCTCTCTACCTCTTTATACAGCATATAGCCCATTACCACGATTGGCAACGCATACAAAGCCACAATCACAAACATAAAAACTCCTTTAATTTGCTTTTTATATGTCGTTAAATCCACTTTTTACAACGACTTTTTAAGACTTTTTACAAATAAAACATTTTGCAAATAATTTTTTTGCAAAATGCTATTTGCGCTTTTTTATATCTCTAAAAAGCAAGAGGCATTCCACATAAACAAAACACAAAAGCCAAAATCTTTTTTGCTTTTGTAATATGTTGTTTTTAAAAAAACCCCAAATTCCCACCCTATCAAATTCTACTTTGAAAATTCATTTTGAAAAATAGATTTTGGCAAGTTAGTTTTTTGCAAAAATTGCATTTTTAAAAAAAATAGATTTTGCCAAATCAAATTATGCAAATTAAAATTTATCAACCTAACGCCATAAGTAAATCCTATGCCAAATCAAGCCACGCCAATCCATCTAGCTCCTCCACAGCCAAAACCTCATCTTTGATACTATCGCTTACCAAAAAATGACTTTTAAACACATATTGACGCCCTTCCTCTTTGATGATGATATGTAGCTCTCGCGCTCCTGCGTTTGATTTTGCTAGGCTAGAGATTTTTTCTAGTTGCTTTGGCTGTATGCGCGTATTTAGCACAAGTCCTAGCGGGCAACCATGCCCAAATCCCACTTCTTTGATACCCGCTGGAATCACATCTTGATGTTCATAGTTATCCATATTTTTCGCTTTGTATTCTATGCGCACGCGCTGTTTTTTTGCTTCCTCAAATGGCAATATATCAAATACGCGCACTTCATTTTCTTCCTCACGCTCATCGATTCTGCCTTTTAGCACCACAGGTTTATCTAAATCCATCATATCTAGTTTTAGAAGCGTTTGCTCAAAGATAGTGATTTCTAGCTCGCCGTGCAAATCAATCACTTTCAAGCTCCCATAAACCTTGCCACTTTTTTTGCCCACTTTTTTTGCCACACTCATCACTTTTACGATAAGCAGGACATTTGAGCCGACTTTTAGTTCCTCGATTTTGTCGATTCCCACCACGCTTTTTATGGATTTGATTTCTTTGGCGTATTCATCTAGGGGGTG
Organism: Helicobacter sp. T3_23-1056; assembly: GCF_053654535.1. NCBI lineage: Bacteria > Pseudomonadati > Campylobacterota > Epsilonproteobacteria > Campylobacterales > Helicobacteraceae > Helicobacter > Helicobacter sp. T3_23-1056. The sequence goes on from NZ_JBSIUU010000006.1 coordinate 27,001, forward strand.
TCCTGTGATATAGATTCCTAAGCTCTCATATTCGTATTCAAGCATTGTTTTTGTGTCAAACTCTTTTATATCCCTAAAATCAAATATGACTTCGGATAGTTCCTCTTTTGAGCCCCGAAAAAGAGAATCCCCGATGGTTTCTTCTAGCTTTTGTTTGTTGCGTCCGATTTCACAAATCGTGTCAATATGCTTCATCATACACGCTCGGCTAAACCCTAGATTATCCAAGCTGCCTGATTTGATAAGTGGCTCTAAAGAGCGTTTATTTAGCCTTGTGAAATCCACCCTTTGCACAAAATCTTGCAAGTTTTTAAACTTGCCCCCGATTTTGCGTGTCTCAATAATATCGCTTATGACATCTTTGCCCACGCCCTTTATCGCGCCAAGTCCAAATACGATTTTTTTGGTGCTAGATTGTGCCGTGCTAGAATCTGTTTGGTTTGATTTTGGGCTAGATTCTATTTGTTGGGAATCTTTTTGGTTAGATTCGGCTTTGTTAGAATTTATCGTGCTAGATTCTAGCTCACTAGATTCTGCCACATCAGCCACGCCAAAAAACTCTACGGAGAGATTTACATGGGGGGGCAAGACTTCTAAACTCATATTGCGCGTTTCTTGGATATATTTTGCTACTTTTGTGATTTTATCAGATTCTACTGTAAGCTGGGCAGCCATAAACTCGTGCTTGTAATAAGTCTTTAAATACGCGGTTTGAAAGGTTAGCATCGCATAGGCTGCGGAGTGAGATTTGTTAAACCCATAGCCTGCAAATTTTACGATTAGCTCCCATAATTCACTTGCTTTTGCCCCATCGTGTCCATTTTTTATCGCACCTTTGACAAATTTATCTTTATTATCCGCCATTATTTGCTCATCTTTTTTCCCCATAGCACGGCGGATTAAGTCCGCCTCGCCAAGCGAAAATCCACCGATTTTTTGCACGATTTGCATCACTTGCTCTTGATAGACTATCGTCCCATAAGTCGCCTCCAAAATCGGCTTTAGCTCATCAAACATATAAGTTACTTTGCTTATTCCGTGCTTGCGGTTGATAAAATCATCTACCATACCTGATTCCATAGGTCCGGGTCGCCCTAGCGCGATGATAGCGACAATATCTTCAAAATTGCTAGGTTTTAGCCTGCGAGATAGCCCTTGAAACATACCAGATTCTATTTGAAAAACCCCTAGCGTATCGCCACTTTGGATAAGATCATAGACTTTTGCATCATTTACATCTACTTGGGTAAAATCTATCACCGTGCCATATCGCTCTTTGATTAGCTTTAGCGTATCATCAATCTGCGTTAAGTTTTTTAGCCCCAAAAAGTCAAATTTCACCAAATCCACAGGCTCTAAATACTTCATCGAATACTGCGTAACAATCACGCGCTCATTTTCCTGCGGTGCTGATTGCGTTGATTCTTGCGAAGTTTGCTCTACATTTTGCTCTTTGGCAAAATCCATATTTGTAGCATTAGAATCTAGCATATTTTGCGCGCTAGATTCTGCGTTATTAGCATTGCTAGATTCTGCGCTAGATTCCTCATTTGCGCTAGCGTTTTTAGATTTTTTCTTTTTTTTCTTATTTCGCGAATCTAGCAGGGTAAAAAGCGGAATCTTATTCCACAATTCTTGCTCGCTATCCACCACGATAGCCGCTGCGTGCCTGCCTGCATTGCGATTAAAACCCTCAACCTTTAAGGAATTTTCCCATACTTTTTTGGCAAGGGGATTTGATTCTACCAATGCTTGTATTTTTGGCTCTAGCTCCCACGCACCTTTTTTAAACTCGCCATTTTTTTCATAGCCCTTTAGGGTGATTCCTAGCTCATCGGGGATTAGTTTTGCAAACTCATCTGCTTCTTTGTAGGGCATATCTAGCACGCGTGCGACATCGCGTATCACGCCTTTTGCTAGCATTTTATTAAATGTGATAACTTGGGCTACATTGTATTTGCCGTATTTATCCACCATATATTTGATGACTTCTTGGCGTCTGCGCTGACAAAAATCCGTATCAATATCAGGCATACTAACCCGCTCGGGATTTAAAAACCGCTCAAAAAGCAGATTGTATTTTATCGGGTCAATATCGGTGATATGTAGACAAAACGCCACTAGGCTACCTGCTGCACTCCCTCTGCCCGGTCCTACAGGTATCCCCTGCTCTTTGGCGTATTTGATAAAATCCCACACGATAAGCATATATCCGGGGAATTTCATCGAACAAATGATGCTGATTTCATACTCTAGCCTATCTTTGTAGATTTGGTGTTTTTCTGGTGGGATATTTGCTAGCCGCTCTTCTAAGCCTTTGTGAGTTTTGTATTTAAAATATTCTTCGTCATTATCAATATCTAGCCCCTCTTTTTTGGCATATTCTTTGGTAAATTTAAAACTAGGTGGCGTGGGAGGGTTGGTTTTATCATCTTTTAAATCGATTTTAAAATCCTTGCATTTATCCGCGATTTCTTGGGTATTTGCTATGGCTTCGGGTATGTCTGCAAAAAGTCGCTCCATTTCCTCCGTAGATTTTACATAAAATTCTTTGACAGAATGTCGCAGTCGCTTTTGGCTCATAGTCGTGCCCATTCCTAGACACATTATGATTTCTTGGAAATCCGCATCATCTTTTGTAGCATAGTGCGCGTCATTTGTAGCGATGATTTTTATGTCGCATTCTTTTGCGATTTGCAAAATCTGCGTGTCGATATTTTCTTGCTCTAAGATTCCGTGTCGCATTATTTCTAGGTAAAAATCCTCCCCAAAAATGTCTTTATATTCTAGCGCAGCAGCTTTGGCAGCTTCATAGCCTCCCGCACCTCTGGTTAGATTTTTTTCGGTTAGATTTAGATTCCAATCCACTTCCCCAGCCAAACACGCACTTGAGCATATAAGCCCCTCGCTTCGCTCACGCAAAATCTTTTTGTTGATTCTAGGATAGAAGTAAAATCCATTGATAAAGGCTTGTGAGCTAAGATACATTAGATTTTTGTAGCCTACTTCGTTTTTGGCATAAAGGCATAGATGAAATCTCTGTGGCGTGGCTTTATCGCCTATATTTTCGTTGTTGTGCAAGTAGGCTTCCATACCGATTATGGGATTTATGCCGTATTTTTTCATTTTTGTATAAAAATCAATCGCGCCAAACATATTTCCGTGGTCAGTCATCGCCACAGAAGTCATACCTAGCTCTTTTAGTCGTTTGGCTAGGACTTCTAGCTTATTTGCACCATCTAGTAGGGAGTATTCGGTGTGTAAATGTAAGTGAGTGTAGCTCATAGATAATCCTTCTGTCTTAAGTAGATTTTATGCGTTTTAAGAGGCTTTTTTTAAAAATTTGCATAAATTTAAGGCGATTTAGCGCGATAATTTAGCGCAAATTTTCTATGGTTATTTATAAGACATTTTGGCAAATTTATGCTACAAAATCACAAATAAAGTATCGTAATTTTTGCGTATTTTTTGCTAAATTTTTTTAGATTTTTAATACTAGATAAATGTGAATTAAATCTTTTTTATCATAATTTAGCTAAAATTGATAATTGATAGATTTTAGATTTTCATCGCTGATTTTTTTTGCTTGCAAATCCACTTCAAATCAAACCCAAAAAGGAGCTAAAATGCGCTTTTACACTCTTTTGCTAACTTTTTTTAATGCTTGTTTTTTGCACGCAGATACTTTTGCAAAAGCATTTGTGCCAAAAGCATTTGCACGATTTTTTGCAAAATCTTTTGTGGCGGTTTTTTGTGTATGGTTTGGAGGATTTGCACTTCAAGCACAAACCCCTAGAGAGCTTATCGAAGAGGCAAAAGATGCGGGGCTAATCCCTATGCCTCAAGGCAAAGATTTAGAAGACTATCAGCGACTAAATATCGAAAAACAAGGCATCATCAAAAACTATTCGCCAAAAATGACGCCCACGCAAGTAGAGCTAGGCAAAAAGCTATTTTTTGAGCCAAGATTATCTCGCTCGGGCAATATTTCTTGTGCTAGTTGCCACAATCTAGGGCTAGGCGGGGCAGAGGTTTTGCCCGCTGCTATCGGGCATAAATGGCAGTCAAACCCACAGCACCTAAACTCCCCCTCTGTGTTTAATACCCTATTTAATCGCGTGCATTTTTGGGACGGAAGAGTCAAAGATTTAGCCCACCAAGCCCAGCAACCGCTAAAAAATCCCGTAGAAATGGCAAATACAGAGAGAGACATCATCGCCACGATACAATCTATCCCCGCTTATGTCAAAGAATTTCAAGCTGCGTATGGCAATAATGTCGTCATAGATTTTAAGCTAATCGCTGATACGATTGCGCTATTTGAAATGACGCTAAATACGCCTAGCAGGTATGATGATTTTTTGCGCGGGAATGTCAAAGCACTAAGCCTGCAAGAGCAAGAAGGCTTAAGTCTTTTTATCGAAAAAGGCTGCACCACCTGCCACAAAGGCATAAATCTAGGTGGCTCTATGCAGCCTTTTCAAGTCAAAAAGCCTTATGAGTTTGCTCACATAGGTGGATTTCGAGGCAACAAAGATGGCGAAGTCAAAGTCCCCACTTTGAGAAATATCCTGCATACTGCGCCGTATTATCACAATGGGCAATATTGGGAAATCAAAGATGCTATAAAGACGATGGGCGAAATCCAGCTAGGCAAAATCATCGATGATGATGAGGCAAGGAAAATAGAGAAGTTTTTTGAATCGCTAAATGGAAAATATCCTAATATCATTCAGCCCATATTGCCACCTAGCACGCTAAAAACTCCAAAGCCAGATTATTAGGATTTTAGATAAGAAAATAGCGAGGGGGATTTTTGCAAATATTTTTACAAAACATTTGCAAAAATACTTGCCAAACACTTGACACGCAAACAAAAAGCATACAAGCAAATGTGGGGGGTGCAAAATTATGAATTACAAAAGCAAAATCTTAAAAAAACAAAATCTAAAAGATTTTAATTTTTTTGCAATTCTTTTGAAAAAAACACCAAAAGCCCAGCTAAAACTATGCCTAGCCCTAGTATCTTTTGCCACGAGATGGGTTTGACCCCTAGTCCAAATGCACCAAAATAATCAAGCACCAAACTTGTGATAAGCTGTCCTACAAGGGCTAGTAAAAACATATTTAATAGCCCGATTTTAGGAGCTAGCAAAATCGTGCCAAACACAAAAAACGCGCCCAGCACACCGCCCAAAAACTTCCACCACTGATGAGAGAACATCTGCTGTGGAATGGATTTTATGACTTCTGCATTTAAAGCACCACTAAAATACGCCACCAATCCTAGACAAATCGTGCCAATCCCAAACGAAATCAACGCAGACAAAAGAGAGCCAAGCTGAAGCGAGACAAAAGAAGTGCCGTGCAAATAGCGCGCAAGAGCTGCATTTATCGGGGCTTGCGTAGCGATAGCCACGCCCATACATAAAGCGATTAGATAATACATAGCGTTGCTCCGTTTTTAGATATTAGCAAAATCTATTTTGCAAAATCTTGCATAAAATATTAGTCTTTGCGATAAACAAGGATAAGCCCACCTAGTATAATGCCTAAAATCCCTACAAACACCATAACACTAGGAAAACTATCCCCCAAAAATAACCCCAAAACAAATGAAAACACCACATCAAGATAGCTAACGCCTGCTACGATTCCAGCTTTTTTTGCGACACCATAGGATTTTGTCGTGTGGATTTGATAGATTGTCCCCACAGCTCCCATAATGATGATAAAAATCCACGCCTTTAGGCTAGGCATCACAAATGGCGCAAGCATAAAATCTAGCTCTTTTGGCGCGTAAAATTCTGCTACTATCATTGATATAAACGGCAATAACGCTCCCAAAAAAATAAACGAAAACGCCACATATTCCGTAGGATAAAATTTGCGCAATTTCCTCACACTCACTAATGCCAACGCCGCAAACAATCCGCTTATAACGCCTATAATAGAATTTTTTAAATCAAAACCAGTGTGCATATCAGGGTTTGCCCAAGGCTGTGAGACAAGCAATACTCCACCAAAAGCCACAAAAATGCCTATCCAGCCCTTTAGCCCTACCCTCTCACCAAATACAAAAAGCGCGATAAGTGTGATAAAAATAGGGGAGGTTTTTTGAAATGCAAATGCCCCGCTAAGCGATATGCTAGAAATATTGTAAAAAAACAAATATAGTGAAATAGCCCCCGTAAGCCCGCGAAAAAATAATAGCCAAAAATGTCCGCCTTCTTTGTGGATTTTGACTTTGCTAAGCAAGTATAGCATAAAGGCTACGCCTATGATATTGCGAAAAAACATCACTTCAATGCTAGGCAATCCCTCGCTACTTAAAATTTTCGCACACGCCCCCACAAGCGCAAAATCTAAACTTGCAAGCACCATAAAATATACGCCAAGATTGTGTTTGATGACTTTTAACATAGCTAGCCTTATGTGTTCATAAAATTTTCACATTTTACTTTATAAAAGAAAATCATTAGATTTTGCTAAGCACCAATATAATCCCACTACCAATAATGCCTAAAATCCCCATAAGCACCATAACACTAGGGAAACTATCTCCCAAAAATAGTCCTAAAATAAGCGAAAACACTACATCAAGATAGCTAACGCCTGCTACGATTCCAGCCTTTTTGGCTATGCCATAGGATTTTGTCAAATGGATTTGATACAATGCACCCAAAATCCCCATAATGATGATAAAAATGATAGATTTTAGATTTGGCAGGCTAAACTCACAGATGATAAAATCTAGCTCATTTGGCGCGTAAAACTCGCCAACTACCATCGAAGCTAATGGCACAATCGTGCCAACTAGCATAAATGATAGCGCGATTTTCTCCGTAGTATAAAAATGCCTAAGTTTGCGCGCACTCACCACAGATAATGCCGATAAAAATCCACATAGCAAGCCTAAAAGACAATTTTTTGCCTCAAATCCTGTGTGAAATTCCTCACTTGCAAAAGGTTGCGAAATAAGCAACACGCTACAAAATCCTACTAGCACGGCTATCCAGCCTCTAAATCCTATGCTTTCTTTAAAAATCAAAAACGCAATCAGTGTCGTAAAAATAGGCGCAGTTTTTTGGAAAGAATACGCCCCGCCTAGCGTGATATGCTCGATATTGTAAAACAATAAATAAAGCGATAGCACGCCTGCCACTCCGCGAAATACCAAAAGCCCAAAATGCCCACCCTCTTTTGATTTGAGCGTGGATTTTGTAAAAAGATAGTAAAGATAAATAGCAGCGATTAAGTTTCTAAAAAATACCACTTCTATGCTAGGCAATCCCTCGCTACTTAAAATTTTCGCACACGCCCCCACAAGCGCAAAATCCAAACTTGCAAGCACCATAAAATATACACTTAGATTATGCTTTACGATTTTTAACATAAATGTCCCATAAGTCCTGTTTGTAATGCGTGGCTTTATCGTAAGTAAAGATAAATGAGTCTTGCTTAGTTTGTTTGTGAAAAACGATTTGGATTAAAGCTGTTAGCTAGATTTTGCAATGTTGTTAGCATTATTTAAGAATGCAAAATCTAGCATAAAAAAGCATTGAAAAATGTTTGCTAAGAAACTTTGAAAAATCCAATATTTTCTTTGAGTTTTGTAGAGATATTTTCCAAATCCGTTACCGCCCTAGAAGTTTTATTCATAAGTTCTGTGGTGTTGCGTGAGATTTGCACCATTTCGTCCATTTCTTCGCGGATATGTTTCACGCTTTCATCTTGATGTCTTGATGAGTCGCTGACATCTTTTGCCTTTGTGAGAGAATCTGTCGCCTGCTCTTTTATCTCATCTAGCACAGAAGCGGTTTGCGTGGCTAGCTCGATACTTTTTTGTGCCTGTGGGACGGCTTGATTCATCGCTTGGGCTACGGTTTGGATTTCTTGGTTGATATGTGAAATCATCGCTGAAATCTGCGAAGTAGCACCGCTTGTGCGCTCGGCTAGCTTGCGCACCTCATCTGCGACTACGGCAAACCCTCTGCCGTGCTCTCCAGCTCTAGCCGCTTCGATAGCGGCATTTAGAGCTAGCAAGTTTGTTTGGTCGGCGATTTCTGCGATGAGAGAGGCTGATGAGCCTACTTCACTAGATTGTTTTTCTAGCTCTAGGATTTGGTTTGCAGAGGATATTACCATTTGCGTAACGGCTTCTACGGTCTCTTGTGTATCGGTCATTGCCTCTTGTCCTTTGCGAGATAGGGCTAGGGTTTTTTCGGAGTTTTCCTCTGTTTGTTTGGCGATTTGGGCGATTTGGGCTATGCCTTCAGAGATTTCTACGATTTGTTTTGCGGAGTTTCTAGCCGTCTCACTTTGCGTGATAGAGGCTTTTTGAGAATCCGAGCTAGCACTTGCGACAAGTTGGGTATTTTTAAAAATATCATTTGCAGATAGCAAAATCTCTCCCACGATTTTTTTTAGCCTCTCTTGCATAGCTGCGATTTCGCCTAGCATACCTATGTTGTTAGATAGATTTTCGCTCAAATCCCCGCTAGCGATTAGTTTCACACTGCGCGAAGCCACGCTTGGCTCTCCGCCTAGTAGCCTCACAAGATAGCCTATGATAAACCACACGATAAGCACGCTAGCGACTATGGCTAAAATCGCACTGATGATAAACACCCCGCGAAACACCGCTACGGCATTTTGCACCACAGGGGTAACCGCTTGATTTTTGCTCTCTTCTAAATCGATAAATTCATTGATTGTCGCAAGCCATTCTACAAACAGCGGGCGAGCTTTGTTTAGCGCGTTTATCGCAGAGCTATCATCGCCAGCTTTTTTTGCATCAAGGATTTGTGCGATGATGGGGCGGGCGCGTGAATCTATATCATCTATGCGTCCCAAAATCTCTTTTTCTACCTTGCCAAGCCCATCTTTTTTGTTTTCAAAAGTGTTTTTCATTCTAGTTCGTGCGTTTTCGTATTTGTCTTGGAGCTGTGAGATGGAGCGGTTTAGTTTGTTTAGCGTGGCGGTGTCATTTATATCTGTTAGCACCACATCGCGCACTTCGATAGATTCATCATGCACACTTCCACGAAAATCAATCGCAATGCGTTGTTTGACAGAATTTACTTCGTTTATTTCGGTGAGTTTGTCTCTAATAGAACCAATCTGTATTATCGCATAGATACACACAAGCAACATTATCGCTACCAATGCCGCATATCCAAGCCCTAAAATCACAAATACACTCATAGGTTTTTTTGTCATTTTTTATCCTTTTGGTTATTTTTGTCTTTTATTGCAAACTCTCTATCACAAACTCCGCTACTACCTTAAAATCCTATGTCAAAAGCAACTTGCGGATTATAGCATAAATTCCATTTAGTGTTTTTTAACTTGCTAATATTCTTTATTATGTAGATTCTTTTGCGTTGGCTTATTTTAGCTCTGCCCAAGTCCTGCCTAGCGCGTAGCTTGATTTTAGTGGGACATTTAGCGTGTAGATATTATCCATTATGTTGGTTAGCTCTTTTGCTTTTTGCTCCGCTCCCTCCCTGTCTAGCTCAAATATTAGCTCATCGTGCACTTGCAAAAGCATTTTTACACCGCTATGTTTTTCTTGCAAAAGAGTGTGGATTTTTAGCATTGCTAGTTTGATTATGTCTGCTGCACTGCCTTGAAATATTGAGTTGATTCCCTCGCGCAAAAAATTTGCCCTCATAAATTCTGTCGCATTTGAAAAACTAAAATACCGCCTATGCCCTAGCAAAGTCTCTGCATAGCCTTTTTGCAAAATCTCTTCTTCTTTGGATTTTAGAAAATCTTTGACCGTGGGAAAAGAGAGAAAATATCCTTGAATATAGCTTTTTGCTTCTTTTAGTGGAATCTTTAGCGTTTGGGATAGTTTTGTTGCGCCCATTCCATAGATAAGCCCGAAATTGATACTTTTTGCGACATTGCGCTTTTGCTCTGCGCTACTCTCGCCAAATATGATTTTTGCGGTTTGCAAGTGAATGTCTAAATCATTGGCAAACGCTTCTAAAAGCACGGGGTCTTTGGAAAAATGTGCCAAAAGCCTAAGCTCGATTTGCGAATAATCAATCGATAGCAAAATCTTAGAATCATCGCTAGCGCAAAATCCTGCGCGGATAAGCCTGCCCTGCTCACTTCGCACGGGGATATTTTGCAAGTTTGGGGATTTTGAGCTAAGTCGCCCTGTGGCTGTGCCTGTTTGCAAAAATGAAGTGTAGATTTTGTGGTTTTTTTGGAGTTTTAGCATAGGCTCGACATAAGTGCCTTTTAGTTTGGCTAGCTCTCTGTATTCTAGGATTTTAGGGATAGCGGGGTGGGCATCTAGCAAAGTTTGCAAAGTTTTCTCATCAGTGCTATATCCGCCTTTTATTTGCCTTTGTGCTTTTAGCTTTAGCGTGTCAAATAGCATAGAAGCAAGCTGTTTTGGGGAATTTAGATTAAACACACTGCCACAAAGAGAGAAAATCTCTTGCTCGATATGTGCGATTTCTTTGGCAAATCTCTCTTGCAAATCCCTAAAATGCACCTCATCGATAGCTATGCCCTCTTCTTCCATCGCAAGTAGCACTTTGATAAAAGGAAATTCTACATTCTGCGCTAAATCAAATATATGCGACAATCCCCTAGAATCTAGCTCGGCTTTTAGCCGAAAAAATAGCCTAAAACTAGCTGCGGCATCTTCAGCGGCGTATTTGGTGGCATTTGGGATTGGCACTTGAGAAAAATCATCTAGCTTGCCTAAAACCTCGCCAAAACTTATCATCAAATAATTAAACCATTTTTTCATCTGCTCATCTAGCCCGACTTTACTCACACTATCAAAAAGCCACGCAAGCACCATAGAATCATAGATTCTGCCATTTTTATAGTCGTAGTTGATTCCTAGATTTTGAGCGATTTTTAAGTCGTATTTGAGGTTATGCCCGATTAGAGAGTGGGCAAAAATCTTTTGGATTGCTTTTTTTGCCTCATCTATGCTTAGCTGGGATTCTACGCCTAGATAGCTATGGGCTATGGGGACATAATAAGCATTTACCCCATCAGCACAAAAACTAAAACCTACGATATTTGCCTCTTTGGTATCAAGCGCGGTAGTCTCGCAATCATACGCGATTAGACAATCTTGCGGGATAGAATCTAGTATATTTTCTAGCTCTGCAAATGATTGTATTTTTGTCGCTTTGAAGTGAAATGGCGATGTTGCTAGGTTTTCATTTATTGTTGATTCTAGGCTAGATTCTCTCACATAGCCAAAAATCCCAAAATCCACATTTGGTGCTTGAATCTGCCCTGTTTGCCCATCGTTTATGGTGTGGATTTTTGGGCTAGATTCTACTTCCACACCCCCTAGTCCTTTTTTTGCTAATCCCTTTTTTGATAGCCCATTTTTTGCATCGCTTAAAACGCCATTATTTGCATTATCTTGTGCGATGATTTGGCTAAAAGATACGCTTGGATTTTCATTGCTTAGTCTTTGCACGATTTTGGCAAACTCATATTTTTTCATTTCATCTAGGATTTTGCTAAGCGGGTTTTTTGGGGGCATTAGCGATTTTGAGAAGTCAAACTCGCTAAAAAGTCCCCTCTCCAAACTCACAAGCCTTTTGCTTAAAAACGCAGAATCTTTGCTATCTTTTATCACGCCTGCTAGCCTCTCACCCACGATTTGCGCGATAGATTCTGTATTTTCATAGATATTTTCTAGCGTTTCAAATCGCTCTATTAGCTTTGAAGCAGTTTTTGCGCCTATGCCTTTTATGCCCGGGACATTATCGCTACTATCGCCTACCAAACTTTGATAATCAATAAAATTTTTGGGATACACGCCAAATTTTTCAAAGCATTCTTCCTCGTGGATTTCCTTATTTTTCACAGGGTCTAGCAAGTAAATATGCTCATTTATTAGCTGGTATAAATCTTTGTCGTGGCTTATTATTTGCGTGTGTAGCCCTTTGCGCTCGGCAAGCGTGGCAAGAGAGGCTATGACATCATCGGCTTCATAGCCTCTGATAGATAGATTTACAAAGCCCATTTTTTCTATCCATTCTATGGCGATTGGGAGTTGCAAGATTAAGTCTTCAGGGGCTTTTGCGCGGTTTGCTTTATAGTTGGCATAAAATTCTTTGCGCTTATTTACCCCCTCGCCTTCTAATGCAAACACCACAAAATCCCCCTCGTTGTTTTTGTGTAGTTTCATTATGAGATTTGCAAACCCCATAAGAAGCCCTGTGGGGAATCCATCTTTGTTGCGCAATGGTGGGAGCGCGAAAAAATTGCGAAAAAAGAATCCAAAAGTATCAATGATGATTAGTTTTTGCACTTTGTTTGCTCCGTTTGCATAGATTTTGGTTGTTGATTTTATGTGTGGATTTTGTAGATTTTATGGATTTGCGATGATTTTAGATTTTGACAAAATCCTAAAAAGGACTCATTTTGCCTAGCATTCCTAAGGCTAGCGATTTGCGATTTTCCTCGACATTTTTATACGCGTCATTTAGCGCGGAGATAAGCAAAATCTGCAATGACTCTTTATCTTCAAGCAGGCTATCATCTATGGCTATATCCACCACTTCGCCCGCACCATTGATACTCACGCTAAGTAGCCCTCCACCGCTTTTTGCAGTCATAATCATTTCTTTGCTTTGTTTTTCCATTTCTTGCATTTGCTCTTGCATTCCGCCTAGCATTTGACTTAGATTTTTCATATCAAACATTGTTGTTCCTTTATTTCATTAAATTTTTCACATTTTGCACCAAAAAACGCTATCTATGCTTTATAAAGCGCAAAACACACCACGCCCACTGCAAAAACAAATGCAAATGCGCAAAAAATCAAAGCAATCATTCCAGCTGTCATTTCATTTTCTCTATCTTTCTAACATTTTTTATATACAAAAAAGATGCGCATACTACACCACACACAAGTGAAAAAGCAACAAATACCACGATACACAATTCAAGCAATATCAATGTCCTAAAATGGATAAAAAGATATGCCAAAACAAAAAATAACGCTCATATAAGTAGCACCATTAGCGCGATAGACAAATTTATATTTGCTTTCACGCCGTCTTTTTTACTCATAAATACCTCAATTTGTTGTGCTGTGTATTGTATCTAAAAAATCAAATTCTATTATTTGCTTTTGCTAGCTTTGTATTTTGTATGCTATCAATCACTCATTTGGATAAGAATCAATATGTGATTCTACCTTTGTTATGTGGTTTTTGCCATCGACAAATACGACTTTTGGCTTGTGGCTTTTTGCTAGCTCATAATCCATACTCACATACGCTATGATGATGATTATATCGCCTATGCTTGCTTTTCGTGCGGCTGCGCCATTTAGACATATTGTGCCACTATTTGCCTCGCCTTTTATCACATAAGTGCTTAATCGCTCTCCATTATTGACATTTACCACATCGACTTTCATACCCTCTAGCAGTCCCGCCGCCTCGCAGAGCGCAGAATCAATCGTAATCGAACCTACATAGTTGATATTTGCCTCGCTTAGTGTTGCGCGGTGGATTTTGGAAAAAAGCATTTCACATTGCATAGTTTTATCCTTTTTGTTTGTTGATTTTGCGCTTGTTGAGCGGTTGCGCGGTTGCGTGATTATATCGTATCTACAAAGCCATCTTGGGGCAAGATGATTTCTAAATCTTTTGGAATGTAGTGCAGGATTTTATCTAAAAATATCGATTCTACTAGCATATCGCCACATAAAAAGATTTTGTTAATAGCGTAGTTTTGAGACATATCTCTAGCTAGCCCCCCTACAAATTCGCACAAAGAATCCACCACCCCATAGCACAAAGTCGCGCTATCCACGCCCGCCAGCGCGAAGCTCATCGCACTTCGCAAGATTTTTGGCATATCTAGCTCTAATCTACCTTGTTGATTTTTTATCGTTTTGTAGTCTATGCGAGGTCCTTTATCTCTCAAAAACAATTTGGCATTATTTAGCAAGGATTGTATGCCCTCTTGGGTATTTGTGTGCTTATCGCAATAGCCTAGCACTTTGGCGATGATAGCAAAAAATGCGATTAGATTTTGACTAGAATCTTCTTTGGCATTGTTTTTGGTATCGTGCGCAATATTGCTTGTGGCATCGTTTGTGGGGTTGCCAAAATCTAATGATTTTGCACCAAAATGCGCTTTAAAATTTGCGATTAGTTTATCGCCGTTTTTGTATGTGGCTAGGCGTGCTAAAATCTCACTTGGATTTGTAGGAAAATCTATGTGCAAAATCTCGCTAAATGTGTCTTTTTGTGGCTGGTTTTGTGTGCGTGCTTCTTTTTTTTGTGGCTGATTGTTTTGTTGGGGTAAATCCTCTTGTGGCGGATTTGCTTTATACACCCATATCGCGCTATTGTTGGATTTTGAGAGATAGATTACAAGCATTTGAGAGGCATACATTGCTTTGGTGGCGTTACTTGGGGGATTATTTGTGCTAGATTTTAGGCTAGATTCTAGCGTTTGTGGATAATGCTTGCGAATAAGCGAAAATAGGTTTAATGAAGTGTATTTATCCTCGATATATATGCCGTTTTTGTCGCATACTACGCGCTTATGAGGGGGGATAGTGTATGAAAGAGTGGAATCTAGCGCAAAATCTAGCATTATTGATTCTGCGTTGTTAGATTTTGGGGAGTTAGAATCTTTTTTTGTGGATTTTTTTTGAAAATCGCATTTAGATTTTGTCGTTTTTGCGTTGCTAAAAATACTTATATCAAGCGGTTTTGTGCCAAAAGTTTTTGCATTTAGCGGGCTTACAAATGCAAATTCTACGCCATTTAGCCTAGCCCCTACGCCTAGCAATGCCAAAAGTGGCTCAAATGCTAGTATGCACTCAATGTCTTTGTTTGTGGCATTATCGCTAGGGAAAAATTCTTTCCCAAACACTTCTTTTGGGCATAGTTTCATACTCGGCTTTTCAAAGCTCCCTAGCAGGCTTATTTGGGCTTTATGGACACGCATATAGCTTTGCACCGCACCTAGCTCAAAAAACATTACAAGCGGGGTTTTGTCTTTTGTGCTTAAACAAATATCGCCTCTAGTGGTTTGTATCTGCACGGACTGCCCCTGTGCTAACGCCTCACTCACACGCAAAATCTCTACAACCAATTCACTCAATTCGCTAGATTTTGCCTTATTTTTGGCAAAATCTATTTTTTTATCATTTATGCTTATATCTACAAAAAATGGCTTTAATGTCGCATTTAGCAGGGATTGATTTGTGCTAGATTTTGCATTGCAAGCTACTTCAAAATCTTGCAAAAGTTTTTTTGTTTGTAGCACTGTGGGGATAGATTTTGCTTTTTTTAGCAGGGCTGGCAAGGTGCTAGAAAATCTTTTTGGCAGTATATTTGGCATATCTTGTTGTAGCTCGCTAGCTTTTTTTATCTCGCCAAATACAAAATCCATACTCAAAGGTAGATTCTCGCTTATAGCATTTGCAAAGGAAATGATTAGATTTTGTGGATTTTGATTAGATTTTGGGTTTAGAAAATCTAAAGATGGGCGGACAAAAAAATGTAGCTTATTTGGCTTTGTGCTATGCTGATTTGTGCAAAAAACGCTAGCAAAATCTAAATCGTGCTCTCTTGCTAGAGCACACAAAATCGCCTCAAATGGAGCGATTTCTTTGCGCGTCTTGGTGCTTAGAAAAATAAATGCGTAAGTAAAATCAACGAAATTTGTGGAGGTTTTTGACACTTTTTTCCTTTTTTTTTGCATTTTATAATCTAGTTGTTATGATAGCCTTTAAGCATAGATTTGATTATGAATCAATTAAAATGAAATGAAATGCTAGCACATTTATTAGCAAACGCATTAAACAAAACTATTTTGGATAAAAACTTCAAAACTTAAAACATAAATTTACATAGCGGTTTGCCTTAAAAATGAATTTAATACGCTACAATGCTTCGCAACTTTGCATTTTGCAAAGACTATATTTTTAGCAAGGAGCATAAAATGAATACTCACAAGTTGTTAATTCGCAATAGCTTTGAAGGCTACAACAACTGCGTAAAGCAATTATCAAACAAACGCCAACTACTCTCTCTCTCTCTCTCGTAATCGCCTAGATTTTTCACGATTTATCAAAATCTTAAGTCTTTGTATTGTCGCTGTAACGCTTAGTGTTTCTCAAGCAAAACCCTCTAAAAATACTGATGATGAAATAGAAAGACTAGAAAAAGAACTGCGACTTTTAGAGCTACAAAAACAAGTCGAGCAAGCCAAGCAAGACGCCCAAAATCCTAAACAAAATAATGCTAAACAGCCCAAACAATCAAGCAAAAAGCAAGAACACATATCAAACAAAAACACACAAAATAGTAATGACGAGTCTAGCGAAGCTAGTAACACAAAAAAATCCCTATGCAGTGGTAAGCATAGTTTGAGTGCGTGTTTTGTGGGATTTGAAGTTGGGGCAGTAGTAAGCACAAGCAACATATCTGGGAAAATATATCACGGCAATAGCAATGCCCCCGATAGCATCGATGAAAAAGGCGGGATTGGAGGAGTTGGAAATCTTATTTTGGGGTATCAGTGGTATTTCATAGAAAAAATGGGATTAGGATTAAAAGCACATTTAGGCTATGGTGGAATCGTGCCTTATTTTACTTATACGAGAGCTGGAGATGGTGGTAGCACTTCAATGAATAGCAGTTCATTTAATGCTTTTAATTGGGGATTGCAGGCACAATATCTTTTACAATTCACAAGGATTTTTGGATTATCCTTAGGAGCAGGGTTTGAAATGAGCCATTTTAGTGGTGGCAACATCAACGAATCGTTTGCTGGAAGTAGTCAGGGTTGGAATGGAAGCCTGCAAAGAGAATATCCATTTGATAAATTTAATGCTTATGGAGCTATCGTTAGTATAGGACTTTTATTTACTACTAAAAACTATCATCATCAGTTTGGTTTAGGCTATACATACAAGACATATAATGATAAAAATATAAAATCTAGTGAGGCTACCATAAAAAATAAAGCAGGCACTGGCACTCCAACAACACAAACAAACTTTGTTGCCACAATAAAACCTACCAATCTGGTTTCATTTTCGTATATGTATAGATTTTAAGCTTGGTTGATAGATTATTTAGTTGCAAAATAATCAAAAAATCGCAAAATTCACGCTAAATTTTGCAAAAAAGCCCAAAAAATGCAAAAATTAGCACAAAATGAGACAAAAAATATCCACCTTTTGCCGATTTTGTTATATAATCGTGCCTCGTAAGGCGAGATTATCGCGTGAGTGTGGGCATCGCTTGTATGTTGATAGCGTTTGCTTGCCCTTGTGTGCGTATCTTGCGTTATATTATAGCGGGGCATTTCTCTACTTCACTTTATTTCTTACTTAAAAAGGTTGCAAAATGGATGTGAAAACTTGGATTTTCCCAACGCTATGCTTTTTTTTGTTTTGCTATGTTATGGTGTTTGTCGGGTTTTTTACTTATCGGGTAAATCCCAATGTCTCGCTTTTTCAAGATAGCGGGTCAAAAGGTGCGACAAGCGTGGAGAGTTTTGCCAAAGAGATGAATAAAGCCATAAAAAAGTGAGAGTAGCTGGCTTAAATCTTTTGGATTTTCTACCGATATAGCCCACATACACACAAATATCAAGCAAACAATGCTAAACACAAAGGAGTGCAAATGAATACCATAAGCTCAAACATCGCTTCGCTAAATGCGCGAAACGCTAACGCATACAAGGACGAAGATACCAAAGTATCAGCCCACCGCAGTAACAAAAGCGATGAAGCCCAAGTCGCAGCCCAAAACAGAATCGCTGAAATTAGGGATTCTATCGCGGCAAAAGAATACAAACTTGACTTGCAAAAAACTTCCGAAAAAATGGCACTAGATTTGCTTAATATATAACCAAAACCTCCTTATTTGCGTGAGTTTGCCCTATCTTGTGTCAAAGGCACAAGAATCCAAAAGGCGGACAAAAACACGAGAGGGGGCAAATAAGGATACAAAATGGTTATGCAATACATTCAAGGTGCTATCACCGACCTTCGCACACTTATCGACTACACAAAACAAGACATAGAATCCATAAAAGCCGCTAGGCACGAAGAAATCTTTGAGCGCAATCCCAAAAAAGACGCGCTTATCAAAGAGTTTGAAACCAAAAAGGCACTAATTAGCCAAGAAATGCTAACTCTAAAAACCAAAAATCCACAAAAAGACATAAAAGAGCTAATCGATTCTAGCACGCAGGAACTTTTTGATGAGATGGGCGAAGCACTAAAAGAGCTAAAAAAGCTAAATTCTAATTACGCGCAAATCGTCTTTGCCGTGAGTGAGTTTTTTACCTCACTTATGGACAAACTTATCCCCAAAGAAACCCAAAGCTATAGCGACAAAAAATCCACTCCAAACGCTAGTATCAATCTTTTGCAAATAGAGGCTTAGACTATGGGTGGGATTCTATCTTCGCTAAATACCTCTTACACGGGGCTTGTGGGACACCAAGTGATGGTGGATACCACTAGCAACAACATTTCAAATGCAAGTGATGAGTTTTATAGTCGCAAGCGCGTGATAGCCCAGCCAGAGCGACCGCTTGTGATGCACCAAGGGCTTATCATCGGGCGCGGTGTAGATATTCCAGCGATTCGCAGAATCCACGATGATTTTGTGTTTGATAGATATACCAAGTCTGGCTCTGAAATGGCGTTTTTTCAAAATAGCTTTGATTTTTTGCGTGAGATTTCGGCGTATTTCCCCGATGTCGATGGTGTGGGAATCTACAATGACTTAGAAGCGTATTTTAACGCGTGGAAAGATGTCTCCAAAAACTCCCAAGACCCAGCCCAAAAGCAAGTCCTAGCCGAAGCTACCCAAGTGCTTACGCGCAATATCCGCGATACCCGCGTAAAGCTAGTAAATCTCCAACGCCAAGCAAGTGAAAATCTAGAAACCCTCGTAAATGAGGCAAATCGTCTAGGCTCTGAAATCGCCCACCTAAATGGCAAAATCAAAGAAATGGAAGATGCCAAACAATACCGCCAAGCAAATGAATTGCGCGATAGACGCGACCAATATGAATTTCACCTAATCGAAATCATAGGCGGGCGCGTGTATAAAAACCACCTCCGCACAGATTCTTTGCTCCAAGCTAGAAATGCGGATTTTGATGAAAACTATGTGATGAATATCGCCAAAGGGTTTAATATGGTAGATGGCTACACTTTCCACCCCATAAAGCTAGACAAAGAAAACAACGCAGAGCACCTAAACCGCGCGTATTGGCATACTTATGATTTTAAAGATGTGGATATTACAGACAAGCTAGATGAGGGCAAAGCAGGCTCGCTAATCGCGCTGTATAACACAGGATACAAAGGCACAAAAATCGGGCATATACAGCATTATATTGACTTGCTTGATACATTTGCGCAAGGATTTATGGAAGCTACAAACGCGATTTACGCCCAATCAGCTGCCACTAGCCTTGTGGGCGAGAGGGTGGAGTTTGGACGATATGAAGCACTAAAAGATACCAACTACAATTTCAAAAACGGCTCGTTTGACTTGATGGCGTATAACACAAAAGGCGATGTAATCGCTACAAAAAGAATCTATATCGATAATACAACCACTATGCACGACATTATCCGCGCTATCAATCACAACGATGATGACAACAACGACAACAACGACATAAACGATTTTGATGACTATTTTAGGGCGATTTTTGACCCAGAAGTGCGACAATTTGTCATCGAATCCACAAACCCACGCGAAGGGCTATATGTCGCTATCAAAGACAATGGCACAAACTTCACAGGTGCTATGGGAATCAACAAATTTTTGCAAGGAAATAGTGCTAGAGATATGAGGCTACATAGAGACTATGAAAAAGACGCCACACAAATCCGTCCGTGGCTAACTCCCACAGCGGGCAATTTTGAAATCGCAAATATGATGCAACAACTCCAATACGACAAAATCGATTTTTACAACAAGCACACAAAGCAGGCATTTAAAATGGGCGTAAATGAGTTTTATCAGTTTGCCGCGGGACGCATAGCCACCGACACAGAGGAAACCCAACGCACGCTAGATACCAAAAAATCCGTCTTTGAAGCCACAAAAAAAGAGCATCTATCTATCACGCAAGTGAGTATCGATGAGGAAATGGTGGATTTGATAAAGTTTCAAGGCGGGTATGCCGCAAATGCCAAAGTCATAACCACCATCGACAAAATGATAGACACGCTTCTAAGCATAAAACAGCCATAAAATCTAGCTATTAGATTTTACATTTGGGGCTTTTTGTTGAGAGCTTTTTGTCATTTTTTGCCTTATGCAAATTATGTTTATGGTTTACCACATTCTATGACAAACTCACCCCCTAGCCACCTCTGCAATGTAGTGGGAATCTTTGCCGTCATTGCGAGAAATTAGATTCTGCATTTTGGCAAAATCTAATGCGTGGCAATCTATGTCGTTTTTTGCCATACTTTTGTTTTTGCTCCAAGCCAAAGTATTTAAATGATTTTTGTTATATTTTGGCTTTAAAAAAGCCAAAATACCCAATTTTTTGCAAACTCACATTAAATCACAAAATCACATTATTTTGCAAAATTTTGCAAAATGTGCTTTTTGGATACTTTCAGACTTCGCCATCATTATGACAGATTTTAGTGTGATAAGATTTTGAGTTGCCACGCATTTTGTCATTGCGAGCGTGGCGTAAGCCACGCGTTGCAATCTATAATCATCGCCCTTACACAAATTATCATACTTAGACATAGCCGAAGTATCCAAAATATCTTGTCATAAAAATAGATTCCCAAAATTTTTGTGATTTTTGTCAAAAGTCGCAAAATCTTGTCATATTGAGTTAAGCCAAATGGCTACAAAATTGTCATATCAAAGCTCTAAAAAAGCCAAAATATTTTCATTTGTGTTTAGATTTTCTACCACATTGATTTACCCATACATTGCCTACGCATTCATCTTTACGCCATTAAAAAATTCTTTTACATCAATGTCTAGCACCGAAGCGATTTTTAGCAAATGCTCGATATTAAAATGCCCCCCTTTGTGGTGTATCTCTGCGCAAGATATGATACTTACGCTTGTATGTCCTATGGCATTAGATAGCTGACTTTGGGTTAGCCCTGCGCTTTCTCTAGCTTTTTTCACATTCTGCCCGATAGTTTTGTGGGCATTTTCTAGTAGTATGTCTTGGAGGGTGTCTTTTGCGGTGCGTGTTTTTTTGTGTTTTTTTGCTTTCAATGATGACTCCTTGTAAAATGTTGTTTTTCAAAAAATTTGCAAAAATCGTGCAAAATTTTGCAAAACAAAAAAGCAAAATCTAGCCAAAATCTACCTGCTGATTGGCACTAAAAGCTGTGGGTGTCTATCCAAAAATACCGATAATTGCTCGATTTTGCTAGAAAATCCTGCAAAAAATCTACTTTTTGTTATGCACTCTTCAAATGGCAAAAAATGCAATCTAGATTGTTTTAATTCGTTTAGATAAAAAATAGGATTTTTGTTTTCTGTTTTTACAAAATCGATTTTTGCCCCGAAGCTTTTCGCAAGGGCTGCATAATCTTTGATAATATCCTCTTGGTGCAAAGCATCTGGGTCAAAGTCATATACTTCGATTTGTAGCTTCATCTGCACGGCTATATCAAAGATGACAGAGGATATATTTTCGCCCTTATTCATCTGCTCATTTAGCACGACAAAGCAAGTTGTGGCTTCTTTTAGATTTTCTTTGGCAGATTTTAGCACGGGAGAATTTGTGCGAAAAAGTGCCGCTCTATTGCCCCTTTTGCTAAAGATTTGCTCCCCTATTATGATAAGCCCGATTTTTTTCTCACTATCGATGCTTAGCTTTTGCCTAAAATCTAGATTTTGATAATCAAAAATAAGGCTTATACTAGAATCCACGCCACACATTTGCTTTATCCTATCGATAGTATCAAAATCTCGCGGGCGCAAGACATTGACAAAAAGCTTAGTAGAGCGGATTTTAGAATGCAGATATATCGCCTCATCGATTTCTTTTAAAATCGCTTCACTGCTTTGGGCAAACATATCCACATACACATAAATATCTCTCCCAAATGGAGATGGAAACTGCCCAATATCAGATTTTACTTGCTTATAAAGGTTGTTTAATGCCTTTGGCTCACCTGCGACAAGCATAATATCTTGAGGCTGCACCACAAGCGAAAATGTCGCTAAAATCAGCTCATTTTGGCGATATACGCCGATGATTTTGAAGTTTTTTTGCTGGATAGAGCCGATATGCCGATACGCAAGCAAAGAGCCAAATGGCACGCCAATCTCCATAATCTCGCCTTTGCCTAGCCCAAATCCACGCGGGATAACAGGCACATTTGGCAGTCTTGAGACGCATTGTGCGACTATCAAGTTTGTCTCATCGATAAATATCGCTTTGTCATCTTTTTTTTGCAAGATTTTCTCGCTAAACCCTTTGCTAAGGCTTACTATCCTAGAATCCTTGCATAATTTTTTGCAGATTTTAAAGACGGCTTGTTTTTCCTCTACATTTTCGATAATGATAAAAATATTGCTAATTTCAGCGCGAGTGTGCTCTACTAGCACTTGCTCTAAATGAAATGATGAAGTATAGTCAAACTCATAGCAGCTAAACGCGCTTGGGATTTTCTCTGGAAACATACTAGAATCTTTGGCGATGACTATGTATAAATTGTTGCTAAAATACTTTTGGGCGGTGGTTTCTAGGAAATTTTTTGCTACAATGCCATCTAAAATCAACACGACTTTTTTCAAAATCTTTATCCTTAATTTCTAATAGATTTATCCGTAAAATACACAAAATCAAAGCTACTAAACAAATGCCAACAAAAATGCAAAAACGGACATTATACCAAAACCAAGTAACACATATAAATCATTTTAGTTTTTATACACAATACACATTTTTAGACGCGCATTTTTAACGCGCTTTTTTATAAAGCCAAAATCACAACCAAAATAGCGATAAACACCACAAATATACGACAAAAAGGAGAAAAAATGTCTATTTTCACGCTAGAAGCTAGCAGTGGCAATGCTAGGGCTGGGACTTTGTCTTTGGCACATTCAGTGGTGCAAACGCCTGTATTTATGCCTGTGGGGACGCAAGCTAGCGTAAAAGCCCTTAGCGCAGATGATTTATCGCTACTAGGTGCAAAAATCATTTTGGCAAACACTTATCACACATATTTGCGACCGGGCGCAGAGGTGTTTGATAGATTTGGAGGTGTGCATAGATTTAGCGGGTTTAGCGGGAGTTTTTTAAGCGATTCGGGCGGATTTCAAGCATTTAGTCTAGGGGGCAATGCCAAAAAGATTCCACAAGGGGTGGAGTTTGCTTCACATATCGATGGAAGCAGGCATTTATTTACGCCACAAAGCGTGCTAGATATGCAACTCTCACTAAATAGCGATATTATGATGGTGCTAGATGATTTAATCGCATTGCCCGCGGATAACGCTAGGCTAAAACAAAGCGTAGAAACGACTACCAAATGGGCTAAGCAGAGCAAAATCTACTATGAGCAAAAAAAAGATGATGGCAGGGCAGAGGGAAATCATATCTTTGGAATCGTGCAAGGTGGCGTAAGCCAAGAGTTTCGGCTACAAAGTGCTAGCGAGCTAGTGGAGCTAGATTTTGATGGATACGCGCTAGGGGGGCTAGCAGTGGGCGAGGAAGCACAAGAAATGTATGACACGATAGAATTTAGCACGCCACTTTTGCCACGCGATAAACCGCGCTATCTTATGGGCGTAGGCACACCCGAAAATCTAATCGAAGCCATTTCAAGGGGGGTGGATATGTTTGATTGCGTGATGCCGACACGAAATGCACGAAATGGCACGCTTTTTAGCACATTTGGGAGAATCAACATAAAAAATCAGCAATATCGATTTGACACATCGCCAATCGATAGCGATTGCGAATGCTACGCGTGCAAAACCGTATCTCGCGCATATCTACACCACCTTTTTCGCGCAAATGAGCTAAGCTATCATCGTCTTGCTAGTATCCATAACTTGCATTATTATTTGGAGCTGATGCGCGGGGCTAGAGAGGCGATTTTGCACGATAAATGGGCGGAGTTTAAGGCTACATTTTATGCCAAAAGAGAATCAAAAATATAGCGCAATAAGATTTTGCGCTATATTTAGAATCTTGTGATAAAACCTAGCAGGTTTTTTATCAAGTTTTTTATAGGTTTTTTATAAGGCAGGTTTTGATAGCTTTTGATACGAAGTATTTTTCACAAAAAGGACGCAAAATGCAGTTTTCAACCACACCACACACACCACCAAAAAACCCCCAAATAACCAAAGAGGGAATCGCCAAACTTATGGATATATTCTACGCAAAAGTGCGAAAAGATGAGAATCTAGGCAAAATCTTTAATGCCAAAATAGGCACTGATGAGGCAAGCTGGAGCGCGCACAAACAAAAAATCGCTTCTTTTTGGGGAGGCATATTTCTAGGCGAGCAGGACTATCACGGCGCACCGCTTAAAGCGCATTTGGATTTAGAGCCATTTCCTAGAGAGTTTTTTGAGATTTGGCTAGGGCTTTTTAAGAGCTCTTGTGAAGAAGTGTTTGATAGCACACCTGCTAATGAGATGATTTCGCGGGCGCAAGACATAGCCCAACGATTTCAAAAAATACTATATGATTTTCCGCATTAGCTGGGGGATTATTGAGTTTTTGGATTCTCTTTATTTGGCATTGCTAGACTTTCATAGGAAGCTATGGCAATCCATTGCTTTTTATCATTGCTATGAGTCTAGGCTACAAATCTAAATTTTGTAAAAAAGCTAGATTTGTGGCAATCTACACTTCCCTATCTGCAATGGAGGGTGAATTTTTAGATTCTGCGTTTTTTGCCGTCCTTGCAAGCAAATGCGACTTTGTCAAAAGTAGGATTTGCGTGGGAATCTATTTTTATTCTACATTGTATATTGCCACGCAGTTTTGATTCTAAAGAATCCAAACTGCTCGCAATGACGGAAGTAAATCCTTGCCTATAATGACGGCGGTGAAATCTAAAAAACCCCCACCCCTTACGGGAGTGGTTTGGGGTGGGTAAATACTAATGAATCATCATTGCAAAAATCTAGGCTTTGTAAAATTGCAGTTTCATTTTAGATACTTTGTTTTTAACAATGCCAAATATATGACAAAAAGTAGCTTTAGTGATTATGTTGCAAGTTTAGTCTTTTATAATTATCGCAAGCCTTTTGGCTACCCAAATCACAAGCCTTGCCATAATATTGTTTTGCTAATGAAAAATCCTCTCTTACGCCCTGCCCAAAATAATAAGCCACGCCCAAATTATTGCACCCCGCAGGCGATTTAAGTTCGCAAGATTTTTTGTAATATTCAAATGCCCTGTTATAATCCTGTCTTACCCCCTCGCCATTAACATACATTGTCCCTAACAAAGCACAAGCATCGCCTTTGAAACTGCTATTTGATTTATCACATAAAATTTCAAAATTTTTCTTTGCATTGAAAAAATCTCGCTCCTCTATAAAAAATGCGCTTAGCGCGTAACACGCTTCGTATATGCCTTTATCGCAAGCGGGCTGATAATATTTCTTTGCTTTTTCCTTATCGTTGTTTTGTTGATATAAAAGTCCTAGATTAAAATATGCCTTATCATATCCTAAAGAAATAGCTCTCTCATAGTAGGGGATTGCTTGCTTGGGATACCCTGCTAAATTGTAAATTATTCCTATGTCATTGCAGGCTTGCTTATCATCGTATTTGTCCGCACTTGGAAAACCACTATCAATGATTTTTTTGCACGCGCTAGCGTTTTTATATTTTGTGCAATCCTCCCATTGTTGCTTTGATTCTTGCAAGGTTGTTTTTAGTAAGTTGAAAGATTTGCAAATTTCGCTACCCAAATCACACGCCTTTTTATGGTAATAAGTAGCTTTTTGTGTATCTTGTGGAATGCCCTCATTTTTTTCATACATTATTGCCAACAAAAAACAAGATTCTTTTTCCTTATACTTATCACAAGCGATTTCGTAGTTTTTCTTTGCATTAGTAAAATCTTTTTTAAAAGAACTATCTAAAATCCCTAAATAACGATACCCCTCATAATCCCCCAAACTAATAGCCCGCTTATAATACTCCACTGCTTCATCTAAACGCCCAATATTACGCAAAATAGTCCCTATTTTATTACACGATTCTTTATCGCATTGCTCGACATTTGCCAAACCATTATCTACCAATCTTTGACACGCACCAAAATCCTCACTCAAACATTTTTCATAAGCCTTTTCCCACTCGCTATTGCTTATTGTTGTTTTTGGCGTGTTTGGTGTAGCGGTAGATTTTTGGTTTTTGGATTCTTGCAGATATTTTTGGGCTACATTTTTAGGCAAGATTTTAGTCGATTTTGCGATATTACTCCATACTTCCACGCCTGTGGCTAAATCCGTAAGCCTTAGTAAAATCGCATATTCTAGTCGCACTTCTTTGCCTATGGATTTTGCCCTCTTGCTTATTTTGCCCGATAGCGAATAATCAGGTGCTAGCAAGCCTCCCTCCTCTTTGGTAGTGTATTGGTTGTATTCGGCATTGTTTCGCAATGTGCGAGAATCCTTGATAAGTTTATCAGCCTTATTTGCATTGCTAGCAATCGCATTTGTAAAAACAAATTTTTCCACAACGCTTTGTTTAAAACCAATCATCATAGATTCTATGTCGATAGATTCTTGTGTGGTGTTTTCTATGTCTGAAATGGCGATGATTTTTTTGGATTGTAGTTTTTGGACAAATTTTTTTGATAGAAGTGAAGTGGCGTGCGCACTCATCATAGAATCTATATCAAAAATATCTTGCGTTGCTAGATTTTGCCGATGTGGCAATGTCTGATAAGTCAAATCAATGTTGGCAGACTCTGTGTCTAAGTTTTTTGATTTAGCACAAAGTAAGGCAGGATAAAAAATAAGCAAGAAAAAACATAAAAAACTAAAAAATATTTTGATAAAAACTTTAAAGCAACTAGACATAAAAACCCCTTTAATCTACTTCACTTTAAGGTTATCGTGTATCTTAAAACCCCTATTTGATTCCCTACCAAGCTATTTAATCGCTCATATCTAAGCCAAAATCCCCCTCCAAAATGCAATTTATAATGTGATTTTTCGTTTTTTTTACTTTCGTAAAAAACTTGCAAAGCTCTACAAACTTACAAAAACCCTATAAAGAAATTTGCACCTTTGCTTTGGCGCGGAGAGAATCCACCTTTTTTTGCATTTCTTCGATTAGTTTTTGTTGTCCTATTTCTTGTTTTAGCCCCTCTTTGATTTTGTCAAAATCATATTTATCAGCCTTGTCGATGACATAGATGATATGGTAGCCAAAATCCGTTTTCACAGGGCTTTTTGAGTAGTTGCCCACGCTCATAGCAAACGCCGCATCTGAAAAAGGTTTTACCATTTGCTCTTTGGTAAAACTACCTATAAGCCCGCCGTTTTGGACTTGCTTATTTCCTGCGTCAATACTTTGCTTATTTGCGATTTCGCTAAACTTTTGCTCTACCTTGTTCTTGGGAGTTTTGTTTAGCTCGTCAATGACTTTTTTTGCCTCTGATTCGGTTTTGACAAGGATATGTCGCGCCGTTACATTTGGCTTAGAAAATTGCGCGCTGTTTTTGTCAAAAAACGCCTTTGCTTCTTGGTCGGTTACGGTGATTTTGCTAGCGATATTTTGCGCTTCTTTTTGTTGCCATATATCTACTAGAAGCCTATCTTTTATGTTTTTTGTGATTTTGTTGTAGGTTTGGGTAAATTCTGGGGTAGAATCTAGCTTATTTTTTTGCGCTTCTTTAGCGATTAAAACACTAATCACCGCGCTATTTACTAACTCTTGTTTTTGCTCTTTTGTGAGTTTGTCAAACTCAAAGTTTGGATTTTGCGCCTTTATCTCATCAAAATCCGCATCAGTTATCTGCACTCCATCGACTGTGGCTAGCACTTTTGCAAACGCAAAATCTACCCCGCCAAATCCCAAAAAGCTAGCCATTAGCACACTTGCTAGCTTTGCTTTTGCCCTAAAGGCTGTGTGTGTCGCGCTTATCGCGCCATTTGTTGCGTTATGTTGTTTGTTCATTTAGATACTCCAAAATGTAGATTTTGTGTAAAACACAAATGTGAAAACACAATTCGCAGGATTTTATCCACTTTTTGTAAATTTTAAGTTTTTGCGATATTTTTGCGTGGGGCAAGCCTTAGTCTAAATCTTGCTCCAAAAATCTACGCGCTATGTTGATGGAGGATTTTCCTAGCTCTAGTTTGGCTAGATTTTGGCTTATTTTTGCGCGCTTTTTTTGGCTAAGGCTACAAAGAGAAGTGGCTAGATTTTGTCGCAAAATCTTATGATTTTTTGTGTTATTATGCGTGTTTGGGCGTGTATTTGGGGGTGCGTTTTTTAACAAAATCGCCCCTGTTTTTTTGGCAAACGCGCTAGATTGTGCTAGTTGATTACTAGCAGTGGGGATAATGACAAATGGAAGCGTGCTTTGTGCTAGCTCATAGAGGCTTTGCCCCCCCGCACTTATTGCTATGTCGCATTTTCTCATCACCCTAGCAAGTTTTTTTGAGGATAGATTTTGGTAGATTTTGTGAGTGATTTTTATGCGTTGGCTTGAGGGGCTAGATTTTTGCTTAGATTTTGGGCTTGCCATATTAGATTTTGGATAAAAACTATGCGGATAAAACCCGCCTAGCACGATATGTAGGCAAATGTTAGAATCTACAATGCTAGATATTTTTGTATCTTGCAAGATAATTCTATGTAGCATATTTGATATTTTTTGCGTGTAGTTTAGGCTATCGCTTGCGCCAAATGTGATTAACATATCTTTGATGCGTGGCTTTATAAGTCTCTTTTGTGCGAATTTTTGTGCAAAATCAAAATCTGTATTTTTGATAAAAAACTTTGCACCATAAAAGACATTGTTTTTAAGAAAATCACGCAAAATCTCAAAATCTAAGCGATTAGCCATAGCATTTGAAGCGCGATTTTTTACGCACAAATTATTTGTCTTTTTTGCACCCAAATTATTGATTTTTTTTGCCGTTTTTTTTGCTAGCTTTTTTGTAAAATCCTTCAAAAGATTCTCGCTAGATAGCCCACCATTTAGCACATATATCCCCCTTAGCGCGTTTGCAAAATCTGCTTTTTTTTGCTCGCTTTTTGCACGCATTTTTTTTGCAACTCTCTCACGCACAAAATCCAAAAACTTCGCCCCATCATCAAGTATCAAAACTTTGTTAGATTTTTGCTTTTTTTGCTCTTTTAGCAGGGCTTTAAAATGCCTAGATTTCATCTCATAGCTATCGATAATGATAAAGGCGTATTTAGCCATAATAGCGCGAAACTCACTCAAAAAAATCCAATTTTTTTGTCCTTTTTCCTCGCTATTTAGGATAGCAAAATCTATATTTTTAGATTTTTCACAAAGATATGATTTTAGTATGTGGGCGATTTTTTGCGCTCGGTGCAAATGCCCTCCACCTGCCTTTTTCCCAAAGCTAGTTAGGATTGCGCAGTGAATGCGTGGCGATTGTTTTTTGCTAGTCATTTTTTAGTTTATGCTTTTTTAGCTTTGCTAGATTTTTGTAATGCCAAAAATTTCGCCCTTGCTAGATTCCAATCGCTAATGGTGTCTATGTCTTGTGCGTGGCTAGAATCTAGCTTTATGGCAAGTGAGTGGCTAGAAAAGATAGGCTTTTGCGCGCTAAAAGTGCTAGCCTTGCCCCAATAAAGCACGCCCGCATCGACATATACGCGTGGCAAATCCTGCGAGTGCACGCTCTCATATTGCTTAAAAAGCATTTTTGGCTTGCCAATGTTTTTGCCAAAATCTACATTTAAATCTTGCCCAAAATCCCCGCTAAAATCCTCACTCAAATCCCCTGCCAAATTAGATTCTAGCACAAAGCTACGCAGAGGATTTTTTGCTATCTCATTTGCAAAAAACACATACTCACACTTCTCCCTAGCGCGCAAAAATATCTCAAAACTTCGCAAAATATGCCTAAAATCAATAAGCGGTGCGGTAGGATATAGCACGCATACAGGCGTTTGCTCACAAATCTCCACCCCCAAATCCCCTCCAAAATCGCGCAAAAAATCTATCGCGTGAGCCACCACAGGAAGTGTCCCTGCGGTGTCGTTTGCTAGATTGCTAGGGCGGATAAATGGCACGCTAGCTCCGTATTTTGTCGCGATTTTAGCGATTTTTTTATCATCGGTGCTAACGATTATAAATGGATTTTGGGGGAATGGATTTTGAATAGATAGATTTTGCGTAAGTGTGTCTTGTGGCGATGATTTTGGCGATAAATGTTGGCGTGATGATTGCGATGATTGCGAAAAATGCGAAAAATCTTGGCTAGAAAATAGATTAGATTTTAGGGCATTTTGTATCGAATAAGCAATGATAGGTTTGCCACAAAAATGTTTGATATTTTTGTGCGGGATTCGCTTGCTACCACCTCTAGCGGGGATAATGCAAATGGGCTTATGCTTTCTAAAAATATTTCCCAAAACCTTATCCAAAACCTACCCCCGCAAAAATAAAATCCGCAAACACAAAATCCACAACACGAAAAAACCCAAAATCAGCCAAACAAAATCATCTAAAAAGGAAACTCATTTTCTACTGCTTGCGAGCCGTCTTTTTTGTGGTTTGTCTGCCCGATAGAGCCCACGCTTAGATATGAGATTTTAGAGTCTGAAATATATTTTGATGAAATCGTATTGTCCCGCGCTATGTCATAGGGGCGGATTACGCCACTTATGGTTACTAGCCGTTTTTCGCCATCGATTAGGACTTCATTATGCCCATAGACAAAGTAGTTGCCATTTTCTAGGACTTTTAGGATTCTAGCCGTGATAGAAAATTTTAGCGCGTCATTGCGACTTTGTGCGCCACTGCCGTTGAATGTCGAGTTGTCCGTAGTTTTTTGTAGCGAATAGTTGGTGGTGTTGTTTAGCTCTTGGGTATCTTTGGCGACTTCCTCATCTGTGCCGTTGTAGTTTAGCACGGGGGCGTTTGTTTGTCCGTTGCTAGTGGAGGTGTAGTTTTTGGAGCTAGAGAGTGAGGCGGTGGAGTTTTCATCGATATTTATAGTGATTAAATCATTTGGACGCATAGCGCGCCTATCGGCAAATAGCGGTCTCTCCCCTTGCCCAAAAAGGCTTCCAGCCTGCATAGGTGCGGGCAAAAACTCTTTGCTAGGCATTTCCTCTACATAATCAGGGGGGTTAAAATCAATCTGCGGAGTATAAGCCACACACAAACTAAGCAAACTGCATAGCCCAAAAAATCCCAAAAAAGCAGGGATAAACGCGACAAAAATGCCCCATTTTGTGTATGCTTTTGTGTGTATTTTTTGTTGGGTATATTTTGGGTTTGGCATTTTTGGGTTTTTTTTCATTTTCGCGCTCCTTTGGGGGTTTTTTTTGATTTTTTTGGTATTTGGCTTTGCAAGCTATGCTTCCTAAACAAAGCATTTTACATCTCGTAGCATTTTTTGTATATTTTCTATGACACTATCGCAAAATTTAGCAAAATTTATTCCTTTTTTTGCTTGTGCTGTCGTTTGTTTTTTGTTGTATTTTGTTTTTATGTTGATTTTGCTTTGATTTTGCATATATTTTTGCCAAATCTATTGTTTTGCATATTTTTGTATAATGCGTTTTTTTATTCTTTTACTAGATTTTCCCTACACGGAGGACAAATGAACAACCCCGCTAAAATCTCAGTCTGCATTATCGTAAAAAACGCCCAAGCCACGCTAAAAGAGTGCCTAGAATCACTAAAAGAATTTGATGAGATTATCTTGCTAGATAATGGTAGCACGGATTCTACGCTACAAATCGCGCAGGATTTTAACGCCACTTATGGCAAGTTGCAAATCAAACAAAGCGAGTTTATCGGCTTTGGTGCGCTAAAAAATCTCTGCGTGAGTTATGCCAAAAATGAGTGGATTCTCTCTATCGATAGCGATGAAGTGCTAGAATCTAGCGCATTAAGCGCAATCCGCGCCCTAAATTTGCAACCCCAAAATATCTACGCCCTATCACGCAAAAATCTCTATAAAGGCGAGTGGATAAAGGCGTGCGGGTGGTCGCCAGACTTTGTTTGGCGGATTTTTAATAAAAATTTCACGCGCTTTAATGAAAACATTGTCCACGAGAGCGTGATAATCCCAAAAGAAGCGCGTAAAATCCACTTGAGCGGGCATATCAAACATTATGCGTGTAGTGGAATCGCGCAGCTGCTTGACAAACTGCAACGCTACACCACGCTATACGCCGAGCAAAACGCCCATAGTAGCAAAAAAGCCACAATCTCAAAGGCAATTACGCATTTTGCGTGGAGCTTTGTGAAAAATTATTTTTTCAAAAAAGGCATATTTTATGGCTACAAGGGCTTTGTTTTAAGCCTATGCAACGCACTTGGCTCGTTTTTCAAATACGCCAAACTCTATGAAACGCAATGCCACAAATCCGCCACACCACAAACCACCACGCTCATCATTACAACTTACAATCAAAAAGAGCGACTTTCCCTTGTGCTTGATTCTGTGCGAAATCTAAATCCCCTCCCCAAAGAAGTCCTAATCGCTGATGACGGGAGCGGTGCGGATACGCGTGAAGTTATAAAATCTTACGCAAAGGATTTCCCCTGTGAATTGCGCCATATTTGGCACGAGGATAAGGGCTTTCGCTTGGCGCAGATTCGCAATGAGGCAATAAAATCTGCGCGTGGCGACTACATTATCATCATCGATGGCGATATGATTTTGGATTCACGCTTCATTGCCGAGCATTTGCGATTCGCACGGCGTGGCGTGTTTTTGCAAGGCTCGCGCGTGATTTTGAGCGAAAGCGAAACGGCAAATATTTTAGAGGCGAAAAACTACGCTTTGGCTTTTGATTCACACTCTTTAAAATCCGCGCATTGCGATTTTTGCGCAAATCTCATCTACACATTTTCTAAAACCACCGCCAAAATTTTCCGTAAAAAAGAGCTGATAAAGGGCATTCGAGGGTGTAATATGAGCTTTTATAAAGCCCATTGCGAGGTGATAAATGGCTTTAATGAAGAGTTTGTCGGCTGGGGACGCGAGGATAGCGAATTTGTCGCGCGATTTCTTTTCAACGGCGGAGAATTACGGCGCGTGAAACATAACGCCATCGCCTATCATCTCTACCACGCAGAAAATCCCCGCACAATGCTAGAATCTAATCATAATATATATATATATATATGCAAAACTCAAACGACTTGGGCAAAAATGGGGTTGCAGAAATAGGGTTTCCACTTCGTCATTGCGAGGGCGAATCGCAGATTTGCCCGAAGCAATCCACTCTGATTCGTCATTGCGAGGCGATTTATCGCCTAAGCAATCCAAAAATATAGATTGCCACGAATCTGCTGACGCAGATTCTCGCAATGACGGCGATTTTTGTCATATTGAGCGAAGCGAAGTATCTCAAAAATCGACAAATAGAGATTCTTCGCTCGTTTCACTCGCTAAGAATGACAAAAAATTATATTCGCCTAAAAAGCGCGTCCTAATCACACTAAAAGACATTACAGAAGGCGGTGGCGGAGAGCGTGTGGGCGTAAATCTAGCAAATGCCTTTACGCAAAATTTGGGCTATGAAGTGCAAATCATTAGCTTTTTTCGCACACACAAAACGCCCATTTATCCGCTTGATTCGCACATTTCTTGCGTCCATCTTTGCGACAAAAAAGCAAAGAGCAAAAATCCTTTGACCGCGCTTTTTCACAAAAGCATTTTGCGCATCATTTTTTGCTATCAAACGCACAAAATCGCGCAACAAACAAACGCTGATATTGTGCTAGCAAATGATGGGTGGTTTATACCGCTTTTTAGGCGCAAAAAGCGGGATTTTAAGCCATTGTTTGTGCGTCTGTGGCATTTGAGTGCCCCTAAAAAGGCTAGGCGCAAACTGCGCTATTTTGACACCCTTATCGTGCTATCATCGCTTGAGTTGCCTATATGGCAACACTATCATCACAATGTGCGTGTAATCCCAAACTTTATCCCAAAGATTCCCACGCAATGCACAAATCACGCGCAAAAAGTGGTGTTAAGCGTGGGGCGAATGGATAATGGCGACCAAAAAGGCTTTTTGCGATTGATTGATATTTGGGGAATGTTGCAAGAAATAATTCAAATACCCCACCCTAAGTCCCTCCCGCAAGGGGAGGGACTTGTTTTGAAATCTCCCCTCCCTTGCGAAGCTGAGAAAAATTTAAGCCCCCTCCCTTGCGGAGGGGGTTTGGGGGTGGGTAAAAATCCACAAAGCAAAGTAGATTCTGCGTTTTTCGTGCTAGACTCTACGAATGGCATTGATTTTGCAGAATCTAACCCACCCCCTGTATCCCCCTCCGCAAGGGAGGGGGAAAGTGCAGATTCGCAGAATCTAACCGATTGGCGACTTGTCCTCGTAGGCGACGGTCCCCTAAAAAGTGAGATACAATCCAAAATCAAATCCCTAAACTTGCAAGATTTTATAATCTTAAAGCCATTTACCAAAGAAATAGAGCGCGAATATTTGGGAGCGAGTATCTATGCGATGGCTTCGCACTTTGAGGGCTTCCCTATGGTGCTTGTGGAGGCGAGTAGCTATGCGTTGCCTTGCATTGCTTTTGACATCGCCACAGGACCTAGCGATATTATCGCGCATAATAAAAGTGGCTATTTGGTGAGCGATAATGATTTGGAGGGTTACGCAAAGCACTTAATCACGCTAATGAACGATGAAAATTTGCGCGTTACATTTGGATGCGAAGCCAAAAGGCTTGTAGGGGAGAGATTTTCACAATCTGTGGTAGTCCAAAAGTGGCAAGAATTGCTTGAAAAAAAATCGTAATATTTTGTAGTAGATTTTGCGATTTTGCACTCATTTTGTCATTGCGAGAATCGCGCTAGCGATTTATGGCAATCCATTACGATTCTGCTTTTTCTGTCATTGCGAGATTTTGCGACTTTGTAAAAAGTCGCAAAATCGTGGCAATCTATAATCAAACATTACAAAAAGCATTATTTGGTAATTTTTTATCGTAGATTGCCACGCGGATTTTGACAAATCCGCTCGCAATGACGGGATACTTGGGAAATTAAAAACCACTTCCCTTGCAGACTTGCAACTTTTTCTTTCCCCCTCCCTTAGCACGAGGGGGTTAGGGGGTGGGTAGATTCCAAAAATCGTCATTACGAGCGCAATTTATTGCGCGTGGCAATCTATTTTTGTCATATTGAGCGCGTGAGCGCGAAATATCTCTAAAAACCACAATTTAATAGAGATATTTTTGTTTCTTGCGAAACCTCAATATGACAATTTTAGTTCGTCATTGCGAGATTTTGCGTTTTTGTAAAAAATCGCAAAATCGTGGCAATCTATAACCAAAAATTACAAAAAAGCGTTATTTGGTATTTTTTTATCTTAGATTGCCACGCGGATTTTGACAAATCCGCTCGCAATGACAAAAAAACCCACCCCCTGCACCCCCTCCGCAAAGGGAGGGGGATTTTAGATTGCCACGCAAAATTCACCCACGCTCATTTTGCTTGCAATGACAAATACAAAAAATCCATACACAAAAAACTAACGATTTTCTAAAAAAACCTGCATTTTGCTTGTTTGGCTCGCCTTGTTTGGCTCGCAATGACAAAATACAAACTCTACACAAAATCTTTCTCATAAATCCTAAGCAATGCGATAAAAAACACACTAATCGCAGGACCAAAGATAATCCCCCAAAATCCAAACGCCCCAAGCCCCGCAAAAATGGCAAAAAATATGATAAATTCATTGACTTCTAGTGGCTTGTCAAGCAATCGTTTATTTACCACCCGAATCAAAAATGGCTTCACCACGCTATCGATGATAAATGCGATAAACACCAAACTATATAACGCCAAAAATACCGCGTGATAAGCCTGCCCCTGCGCATATAGCACAAGCGCAGTAGGTAGCCACACCAAAATCCCACCAATGATAGGGATAAGAGAGCAAATCCCATATAGCACGCCCAAAAGCACCCCATCAAGCCCAAAAGCCCACGCACACACGCCAAACGCTACACCCTGCAAGCAGACATTTAAAATCGTAGAAAAAAACACCACCCTAAGCACGCCATTTATCTCCCCTGCCACAAGCGCGACTTGCCCCCTGCCAAAAGGCAAAATCCGCTCCAAATACTTATAAATCCGCCCCCCATAATAAAAAAACACAAACAAAAACACCATAATAAAACAAATATCAATGAGAAAATTTATGCTCTCTTTGATGATGTATGAGGCGATATTTGTGGCGTTGGACGCGATGGAGGATAGGGAAAATTTGGCTAAAAGATTCTCACTATTTGGAAGTCCTAGATTTATATCAAATGGCAGGTGAGAGAGGATATAGGCGATGTTGTCATTTGCGCTTTGGTAGAGGGTTTGGGCTGCTAGCCAATCGATATTTAGCAATGATAATGCCCCGCGATGAATCACAAAAAATAACGGCACAATAAGCAACAAAAGTAGCACAAATACGCTAAAAAGCGAAGCTAGGGCATTGCTTTTGACAAACCTCATAAACCACTGCTTGATAAAATAGCTAGCCACACAAAGCAGAGCGGCTACACAAAGCGCGTTTAAAAACGCATAATAAAGATATGCCATAAGCCCTAGCGACACGCAAAAAGCAATCCCAAAAAACACTTGTGCGCGAAGTGAGTGCGTGTGGCTAGTCGCTACGCTAAAATCCCCCCTCATATCTAGCGCAGGTTTATCAAAATCCGCGTTAGATTTAGTGCTAGATTTTATGCTATCTTGTGTGTGGATTTTAGCGTCTTGCTGATTTTGTGGCTTTTTTTGTGGCTCGTTGGATTTTGTGCTAAATATTTTAGTTGCCAAAATCTTATTTCCCAAAATCTTATTTAGTAAATTTGCAAACATTTTTTTCCTTTATAAAATCATTTTGATAAAAAACACTTTTGACAAAGACTACTTGCCAAAAGTTGCCAAAATCTTTTCTTTTAGATTTTGGCTTGCTAGCTTTGGATTTTTAGCGTCCATTATCGCGCGCACCACCGCTACGCCTGCTAGCTCTAGCCCTGCTAGCTCGCATACATTATGCTCATAGATTCCACCTATGGCGATGATGGGGAGTTTTTTGGTTTTTTTTGAAGTGGATTTTGAGGCGGATTTTATGCTAGTTTTTGGCGTGGATTTTGTGGCAGATTTTGAGGCAGATTTTTTGATAATAGCGATTTTTTTTACGATATTAGCTAGTCCATCTACGCCTATGGTTATGGCATCTGCTTTTGTCGTAGTGTCCCACACCGCACCCACCCCTAGATAATCCGCACAAAATATATCCTCACCCAAAGATTCTATCTCGCTTACTTGATTTAGGCTTAGTCCCAAAATCTTATCTTCACCCAAAATCTCCCTTGCCACACGCACGGGCAAATCCTTTTTCACCCCGATATGCACGCCGCTTGCCTTGCAGGCTAGGGCTATATCGATTCTATCATTGATGATTAGCGTCTTGCCACACTCATCGCAAATAGATTTCACCCTGCACGCAAGGGCGTAAAAATCCTTTGCATCAAGGTTTTTTTCACGCAGTTGGAGCATATCCGCGCCATTTGCCCCTGCTAATGCCTCACGCACGATACCCAAAAACTCTTCCTCACTTCGATTTGCCCCAAAAGTATCTTTGCTAGCGACAAGGTAGAGGATAGGCTTTTTTGATTCAAAGATGTTTAGATTTTGGTTAGACATTGTTAGACTCTATTTTGCACGATAAAATGGCTAGATTGAAAGTGCGCCGTTAAAGTCGTTTTCTACCCCCATAGAATCTAGCACGCAAGATACCATTCCTCTATGATGCGTAGCGTGATTTAAGATTTCAAAGACAAAATGATACACAGGTTTTTTGATTTTACCTCGTGGGTGGTTTATCTCTTTTATCGCGCTAAAATCCTCTATGCCCGCGATTACTTGCAAGATATAGCTATCGATTTCTTCGCGTGCGGCAAAGAGATTTGTCGCGTCATTGTGTATTTCAGGTTTAAGTGTGAAAGCAGATTCTAGCATTGCCTCGATTTTGTTGCTACTTGGAGTGGCATCTGACGCACAAAAAGGCGCGAAATAATCCTTAAAAAATGTGGCGTCCGCTGCGGTGTAATGCGCCATAGTCCCCAAAATCGACTTAAAATACAGCCCCCTATCTTTGTGCAGCTCGCCCTCATCTAAATCCTCTAGCACTTCTATCATCGCTTTATTTGCGCGTTGGTTGTATGTCGCCATTAGCTCTAAAATGGCTTGTTGTGAAGTTGGTTGCAGATTTGTTTGTGAGGTTTGTTGTGAGATTGGTTGTGAAGTTGGCTGAAAATTTTGCGTGTTTGGCATTGTGTGTCCTTTTGTGTTTTATGTCGTTTGTATTTGTGCGTTTGCATAAATCTTTGGGCTAGCAAGCACTCAAATACGCTACAATTCTAGCACCTAAAGCGCAACAATCACAACTTTTATGCAAAAATTTCTATCAAACGCAACCAAACACACTCAAACACAACAAAACGCATTTATTTCAAATCAAACCCACAAGGAGCAAGTATGAGCAAAAACGCGCCATTTCAAAATCTAATCCTCCAAAAATACTGCGCAAATGGCAATGATTTTCTTATCTTTCATACCTTTATGCAGAGCGATTTTAGCGAGCTAGCAAAAAGGCTTTGCGATAGATTTTATGGTATCGGTGCAGATGGGCTAGTAGTCGTGCTACCGCAAAATCAAACAAAAGATTCTACCAAAGAGCACACAAAAGAATCTAGCCCAAAAAGCACGGCAAATGTCGCATACAAATGGGATTTTTATAACTCCGATGGAAGCAAGGCAAGTATGTGTGGCAATGCTAGCAGGTGCGTGGGGCATTATGCTTTTTGTTTCGGGCTAGCGGGGCAAAGACACAGCTTTTTAAGCGAAGCAGGGATAATCAGCATAGAAGTAGATGGCGACATAGTTCAAAGCAATCTAGGGAAATTTCACAGCCTAAAAAAGCTAGGCAAACTAAAAGAGATTGTATCGCTAAAAGAAATCACAAACTATATGGAAGAGGGAAAATCTAGCTACGCACCCGCCCTAAAAGCGATAAAAGAATCTAAAGATTCTAGCTTTGATTTGGCGTTGCGCTGGGCTATGGGGGATTTTGGTAAAAATGGCGATTTGGATAAAGATTTTGGGCAGGATTTTGTGGAGGATTCTAAGGGATTAGCCCATTTCGCGCTTGATAAACTTGAGATGCTAAAAAATAGCGAGTGGTTTTATCTAAACACAGGCGTGCCTCATTTGGTATGTTTTTTGAGCGAAGATTTATTGCCAAATGCCAAAGATAATGCCCAAAATAAGCCAATCCTAGCCATTCTTAGGAAAAAATTTGACGCAAACGCCACCATAGCGCACAAAGTAGATGATAAACGAGTAAAATTTGCTAGCTTTGAGCGCGGAGTAGAGGCTGTAACGCTATCTTGTGGTAGCGGTATGGCAGCAGCACTTGTGGTGGGGTATCGCTTTTTTGGGGTGGATAGCAAAGCGATGCTTATCCCACCTAGTGGCGAGCCTACGCAAGTAAGCGAGGATAGCGAAGGCTATGTGTATTTGCGCGGGGCGGTTTGGCATATCGCAAGCTGCAATGTCTCTGCAAACTTGCTATCCAAAATCTAATCCCTGATAAAATCAAACGCAGATTTTTATAAAAAGAGTTTTTCAAAAAATATTTTGTCAAAATCATTTGGCAACTTTTTATATTTCAAAAACGCGTTATGTCTTATGCGCGCTATTTTTCGCCTGCGTTTTTTGTCTGCGTTTTTTTCTCCATTTGCACTACTTACTACATTTGCCTTATTTGCTACATTTTGCGTTATTTGCTCCGTCATTGCGAGCGTTAAAATCTTAGATTTTAACGCGTGGCAATCTATTTTTTCCACGCACAAAATCTTTTTTCCATTTTATCTACCTTTATCCACTCTCCAAATCCACTCTTGGCAAGCCATATCCGCAAAATAGATTTTATAGATTGCCACGAATCTACGCAAAGCGTAGATTCTCGCAATGACGATGATTTTTTGCATTTGCCAGCTACATTTTCCCGCAATGACAAAAAATCGATGCAAAATCCACACAAACACCAACATTTGTTACAAAAATCTACAACCCCCACACAAATTCTACATTTTTTCTACACTTTTGTTACATTTTCATTTATCGTTATTTTCATAGATTTTGGCAGGTTTGCGTTGGATATTTCTTTTGCGTGCTTAGTTTGTGGCTACTTGTGTCGCATTTATCTATCTTGCCGTTTTTTTTTTTTTTGGTATCGTTGTGTTTGGCAGGCTAAAGGTTTAGCCAAAAAAACGCAAGCAAATCAAACAAAAAGGGGTAAAAATGAAAAAATCATACTCAAACGCTACGCACAATCAGCACAAAATCACACACAAAATCAAATCCAAAATCCCCCACAAAACCACTGCAAAAAATCGCTCATTTTTTAACGCTATTTTTACTATCTTTGCGTTTTTTGCATTTGCGATGACTAGCATAAATGCCCTAGATGATACAAAATCTAGCCCACTAAAAAAGGACATAAACGCCATACACACCACCCTAAAATCCAACATAGACACGATACGCTCTAGGCTACATATCACGCTAGAAGCAGAGAACAGAGGCTTTGCAAAAGCGACATATAGCGTGATGGAATATGAGCATTTTTATCATAAATTTAAAGAAAAAAACGAAAATATGCACGAAATATCAAAATCTAGAAATAAGATTTTGCGACATTTTATAAATACGGCTAAAGAAGTGGCAAATGCGTATAGTGTGGTAGATGAATTTGTGGCATTTGAAGCGGAAATCTCTCTCATCACAGAGGGGTTTTTGTCCCAAGTAGCGCAGGCAAAAGCCGAGCTAGATAAACACGATTTTGGCAAAAATCTATCGCCAAAATCGCCCAATAAAGATTCTGCTAGCCAAAAATCTAGCGCCAAATCTAGCGAAAATACGATAAAAAATCCAAAATCTAGCACCGCTACTAATGCCCAAAAACAATCCCTCTACCAAGAAAAAATAGGCTACATTTTGGCGGAATTTGAAAATGAATATATGGGGCTTGTCTCTGATGCGTATGATGAGTTTAGCGTTAAAATCAAGGCGCATTTTGACAAAAATAAAACGGCTAAATAATGCAATCTAAAAAGAGATTTTGTTATTTTTAGATTTTTATAGATTTTGGATTTTTGTAGATTTTCGCGCTATTTTTTATTTGCAAGATTTTGCATTTTTATGCCGTTTTATTTCGCAAATTCATTTTATTTAGCAAAAAATAGCGCGAAATAAAATGTGCGAAAAATTATGCGCGAAAAAATGCACCTAAATAAAAGCACAACATAAAATCATAACGCAAAATCATAAAATTTTTGCTTTGATTTTTCCACACTGCGTTTGCCACCACTTCAATCCCTCACCGCCTCTCTTAGCTTTTCTAGCACTTTTAGCATTGCTAAGGTATCAAGTTTGCAATACTCTAGCAGGGCTTTGCGATAGGATTCTCTTTCATTTTCACTCATTAGCTTTAGTCGCGGGAATGCACTCATCGCCTCGTTGCCATTATGGATAAGCTCCAAACTGCTATACGCGCGCTCCATCTCTGGCACAAGCGCAGGCAAGACTGCCTTTATAGAGTGGCTGCCATTCATCGCGTAGTGGTAATACTCTTTGTGCGCAAAAGGGCTCATCAAATCTAGCGTATTTTGGCAAAATCCCTCCAACGCCTCTGCATATTTAGGGAAGGATTCTGCGAGATTTTTCATCACGCCCTTTTCAAAGCTCGCATTATACGCCAAAATGCACGCCCCCTGCGGAATGTCTCGCACAAGAGATTCTACAAATGCGATTCGCGGGTCGCTATGCTCATCGGCTAAAAACTCCCTATGCTCCGCCTCTTTTGGCTCTCCCAAATCCCCATAATCAATATGCAGCGAATACTGAAAGGGTATCTGCATATACGGGCGCGATTTATCAAAGCTAGGGACGGCTTCAGTAAAAGTCTCAAAATCTAGGTGATACACAGGATAGCGCAGGGTGGCGAGAAAGGCTTTTATCGCGTCTTTGTCGATATGCACTTCTTTTTTTAGCGCGCTTTGGACTTGGAGCTTTTGGCGTTCATTTAGCATACTCAAATCTATCTCGCTAAAGCTTCGTATCCCGCTGTGATAGAGCGCAAACGCATCAAAGCCCTTGCGCCCCGCGATGTGAAAGATAGAATCTTGCTTTGGCACGCTATGCCAGCAATAGCCACGAAAATCGCAATCATAAGGCGTGCTACATTGCGTTCCTATGGGGATTTGTGGGTAGATTTCTGTATTGCTTAGGGCTTTTTCAAACTCCACTAGATTGTGCGCGACTTCGCCCTGCTTTGCTATCACAGATTCTAGACAATCTATGCGCGCAAAGAGTTTGTCTAGCTCCAGCTCGCCATTGCGCTCATAGCCGTTATTTATGTGGATTAGATTTGCGCCTGCGACTTTATGGGCGTTTTGGCTACCGCCTTGCGTTATCACAAAGTATTGTATCGCCAAATCATCGATATACACGCCTTTTAGGCTTGTCGCGCTTTTGACTTCGTTGATGATTAGCCCCTGTGGCGTGATTTGGAGTATATCCACCATTACGATTATGCCTTGATATTCAAATGTCGCCTCCGCGATTGCGCTCACACCGCTATCTATAAGGGCTTTTGTCCGCGCTATTTTTGTAGCGAAATCGCCCTCATCAAATTTGATTTTCTCCGTGCAATCAAATAGTTTTAACGCTAGTTCGCCCACCTTATCGCCACTCTCAAACCGCGCAAGTTGCGACTCGCTAGGGGTGTCTTGTATCTCGCGGGCGTATTTATAGAGCCATAGCGATTTTTTGCACTGCAGTCCGCGCAGGTATTGGGATTTGGATAAATGTAAGCTCATTTGTTGTCCTTTTTGTTGTGATTTGCCTTTGTTTTAAGCCTTGTTTGTGGCGTTTTTGGCATTGTGAAAATTATAATAACAAAAGCGGACAAAAAAATGTCTTATTTTGTTTTTTGCCCATTTTGTCGCACGATTAAAAACGGACATTTTGGTGTCTAGGTTTTTATTTGGCAAGACGATAAGCACAAAATGCGTGTGAATTTAGAATTATTTAAAACTCCAAGTTTCAAGGACAAATTTTTCTAATGCCTCGTGGCGTTTGTCGATAGCATCTTTATCCCAAATGCCTTTATTTATCACAAAATTTTTCACTTCTCTATGCTGTGCCAATGGTGAAGTTTCGTAGCTTTTTAGCTTTGTTTCAAATGGTTCGTTGCCGATAGAAATATTATGAGAACCTGCAATTAGTAGTAAATTACCAATGCGATTTATGTAATCTTCATAAAACCTTTCTGTATATTTGGCATACCCTGTCTTTTTTCCACTCTTATCAACAGCTTCTTTTTGTGGGGATATATGCTCTATGTGAGGTTTCTTTATATCATTGAGCTCAAATAATTTGAGCTCAAATTTATACCCCTTAGTTTGTGCTTGATTGTTTCTTAGATAGTTTTCATATCTCATAAGCAAATAAGGGATAATTTCTTTGTTTTCTATATAAATATTATTAAGCTTGTCTATAATAGTGTCGTTGCCCCAATACCACGGTTCATCTAGATAAATTTTTTCTAGTCCATTACAAAGAGATTCTACACTATCAAAACTTTCTACAACACCATTAAGTCTTGTAGCCAAATCTGCTCTAGTCTGGACAAGTTTATCTCTAAATGCGATAACTTCCAATGCCTTAAAAATTTGCTCTAGTTTATCTGCTTTGTCTTGTGTATTTCTAAATAGACGATAGGCTTTTATTACAAATGGATAAACTTCCCAAACCTGCAAATCTTGCAAGTATTTCCCAAAAGTGCTATTCAAGTTTTCAAACTCTTTAAATTCTACAAAAGCATTTTTCAATTCTTTTACATAACTATCAATCCATTTTATTTTTGCTTCTGTTTCGTTTATTTCTTTTAATTCTCTTTTGTAGTTCAGTTCGTTATCATTTTCTCTATAGCGAAAACCAAATTTAGATTTTGACATATTAAAATAACCAAGTATGGAATCCTCGCTCGCTTTTATATCATTTAGCAAACGATATATTTCTTCAAAAATCTTTGTCATCTCGCCGAGTTTGGTTTCAGCATTATCACCACAATAAGTATAGATTTGATAAGCCAAATATGATTTTAATTTTTCCATATTTGTTAAATCTTTACCACGATTGTTTTGCAACTCAAACATAAGCACAGAATCTTTTTTGTTATCAAAAGTTATGCTTAAAATTTGTGCTTCTTGCATTGCGTGAAAAATACTTAACACTTCATTTGTTGAGAGTTTCTTTAATGCTTTTTCAAAATGTTCTTTTGCTTTTTTTATTCGTTCTTGTGATGGCGTTTGTGGTTCGTGCTTTTTATCATCACCCTTAATTATAAAATCTCTAAAATAATCTCTATCATATTCTACGGCTTCAAGTTTTGGTTTGTCTCTTTTTATAAGGTAATCCTCCTCAATACGCCTAATAAACTCTTTATTGTCGACTTTATCGTCATTGCTTAATTTTTCTTTTTTGTCCTTTAATATATTACACAATGCCCTAGCAAAAATTACTATCGTAGTAATGCGTTGTTGTCCATCGATTATGTCGCCTGTATTTTCTAGCAAAACATTACCAAAAAAGTAATGATTGCTACCTTTTGTAGCTTCTTGCAAGTCCTCTAAAAATACTTTCCATTGTGCATCTTCCCAAGAATATGCCCTTTGATAAACAGGAATCGCGTAT
This sequence comes from Helicobacter sp. T3_23-1056, assembly GCF_053654535.1. Classification (NCBI taxonomy): domain Bacteria; kingdom Pseudomonadati; phylum Campylobacterota; class Epsilonproteobacteria; order Campylobacterales; family Helicobacteraceae; genus Helicobacter; species Helicobacter sp. T3_23-1056. Next base: position 71,999 of record NZ_JBSIUU010000006.1, read on the forward strand.
GAGTTATTAAAAAATTGCTCTATGGGGTCTTGTTTTGGTATCATCTCAAACTCCTTAAATTCAAAATCAAAATATGACATCATACCAAAACCACATAAATCAAATTTTTTTAAATGCACAGCAACGGCACAAATGTTCAAACACAAAATCCACCCGCATAAATCATTTTTGCGCTATAATCGCGCTTATGAAAAAACTTGATAGAATCCTCAACAATTTAGAGAAAGCCATATCCACCTTTGGGCTTGCCCTGCTGGGTATGATTTCGTATGCCTTTGTCAATGCCGAAAATCTCACGCCCATTAAAGTGAGTTTTTTGGCGTTTGGCATCGTATCTACTTGCACATTGATAGTCGTGCTTTGTAGGCTGTATGCAAAACACCTCAATCAAATAAAGGAGGACTAAATGGAAATTTTTGTATTAAGTCTTTGCGCTGTGGCGTTCGCTGTGTTTTGCGTCATCATCACATATACATTCGGGTATGCGCCACTTAAAGATATGCAAAAGGACAACGATTCCAAACAATAATCAATATCGCGCAAATGCGTTTGGTGCTTATGATTTTTGTGTTTTTTGCACGCTTTAAAATGTGCAATGCACGCCACAAAATCGCCCCGCATAGTTCGCTTTTATTGTTGCTTTTATGACATAGCGTTAGCTAAGCCTTAAACGCGCTTAGCACCAAAATCTAAAATCCTATCTAGCTCCGCTCCAAAATCGCTCCTAAACGCCTCATTTGCCCGCGCCTCCTCCACTATCTCGCCATCTTGCATTATGTAGATTCGCTCACACCACCTCCGCGCTAGCTCCACGCTGTGCGTGATAAGCAAAATCCCCAAATCCATTTCTCTTTGCAACTCTTGCAAAATCCCCAAAATCTCGCACTCAAGCGCAAAATCTAGCCCAGAAGTTACCTCATCAAGCAGCATATATTTTGGGCGCACAAGCAACGCCCTAGCAAGGCAAAATCTGCTCGCCTGCCCGCCAGAGAGCATAGCGGGGTAATAATCTAGCAGGGGAGATTCTAGACGCAATCGCGCTAGCAGGGGCAAAATCCTCTCTTCTTGCTCGCGTGCGTCATACACACCTAGCAGGTTTTGCAATGGTTCGGCTAGGCTCTCTCTTAGGCTTAGTCGCGGATTTAGCGAGCTTAGTGGGTCTTGAAACAAAATTTGGACTTGCTTATAAAACTTTTTTTGCGCGCTAGATTTTGCGAAGGATTTAGAATCTACGCCATTGAGGTAGATCCCCGCATTTAGCCTAGCTTTTTGAGCTGCGTTAAATTCCGTTTTCACATTATTTTTGTCATATTTTGGCTTTGAAAAAGCCGAAATATCTCTTTGTGTTGTTTGTTGAGATACTTCGCTTCGCCCAGTATGACAAAGCGTGTCGTTATTGCGAAATTTTGCACTAGATTTAAAATCTAGATTCTCTAAGCCACTTAGCATTCGCGCTAGCGTGGATTTGCCAGAGCCACTAGCCCCTAGCAGAGCCACGCGCTCGCCCGCTCCCACGCGCAAAGAGACATTGTGTAGCACGCGTTTTTGCTTTTTGCCAAAGAGCGTGTAGCGCGTGTAAGTCTTGCTTACATTATGCGCGATAAGGGCGTTTTGTGGGGATTTTGCATTTGCTGTCATTGCGAGATTTTGCGAAGCAAAATCGTGGCAATCTATGTTTTTAGGATTTTTATCGTAGAGTTGCTTTGCTTCGCTCATATTAACGAACTCACTACAATCCTCGCCATTTGCGCTAAAATCTGCTTGCTCATCAAAATCCACAATAAAAGTCGGTGAGGTGGTGCTTGTGGAGTTTTTTGCGGTTTGAGACAAGGTTAGCGCACTTTCCGTGCGTGCCTTGTGCCAAAGCGCAAAATCTACGCAATGACTACCCGCAGGCAAATTGCCCCCGCCAAAAGACGCATTGCCACTGCCAAAGGTTGCGTTGCCATCACTGCGTATTTCATAGACTTTATCCGCCATCATCTCCACCACCCGCCTATCGTGGCTTATCAGCAAAATCCCAAGCCCGCGCGAATCCTGCAAATCCCTCAAAAGTGCCAAAATCTTATCCTCCACCACCATATCCAAATCCGTAGTCGCCTCATCAGCGATGAGAAACCGCGCCCCGCTAAGCAGTGCTATGGCTATCATCACGCGTTGGAGCATTCCCCCGCTTAGCTCAAAGGCGTAGTTATGTAGCACGCTAGATTGTAGCCCCACTTCGTGCAGTATCGCCTCCACTTCACCGTGCAAATGGGGCGTATAAGGCTTGCCAAGTGCGCCCAAAGACTCGCGGATATGGCTTTTCATCGATAGTAGCGGGTTAAAGCAGGTGCGCGGATTTTGCAAGATAGTGGCGATGAGTTTCCCCCGATTTGCGCGGATTTCTCGCTCACTTAGGATTTTGCCATTTAGCGTGATTTCGCCACTTAATCGCGTGAGATTGCTAGGGAGTGCGTCTTGGAGGGCGAGCGCGGACAAACTTTTGCCACTGCCACTTGCCCCCATAAGCGCGGTGGTCTCCCCCGCTATGATTTCAAACCCCACATTTTCAAGCAAAATGCGCTTCCCGTTGGCAATGGTGAGATTTTTTAGCGCAAGCGTGCTTGCTTTAGTCGTGCGCTGTGTCAAATCTTTTGTAGCGTGAGATTTCATAGATTTTCTCATTTTTTGCCTTTAAATTTTAAAATTTATTGTCTAGCGTAGCAATATCATTATGCGTTCATCAAGCAAAGCGCGCAAAGCAATCGCGCAAAATAGCCCAAAACACACAAGCACCCCTAATGCCCATACACATTCACATCAAAATAATCCCGCAAACTATCCCCAACGACATTGCATACCGCCACGCACACAAAGAGCGCAAGCCCGGGGTAGAGTAGCAATTCAGGGTTGCTCCACATATATTCCTTTGCCTCGCTTAACATCACGCCCCATTCTGCCTGCGGGGCTTGCACGCCTAGCCCTAGAAATGATAGCCCCGCAATGTGAAGCATAAAATGCCCTATATCCATTGTCGCTAGCACTAGGCATTGGCTAAATATGGGGGTTAGCATATTGCGCTTGTAGCTTTGCCACGCGCTCGCACCATACACGCGAGAGAGCGCGACATATTCTTTGTTTTTTAGGCTTAGCACGAGGGCGCGGACGATTCGCGCATACCACGCCCAATGCGTAAGGGCGATAGCGATGATGACATTTGCTAGCCCCGCGCCCAAAGCCGCGATAAAAAGTAGCGATAAAATCGCCGTTGGCATACTTAGGAATACATCGCAGATTCGCATTATGGCATTATCTATGCGCCCGCCTGCAAAGCCCGCTAGAGAGCCAACGCCTATGCCAAGCAAAAGCACAAGACAAAGGATAAGCCCGACAGAGCAGAGCGAGAGACGCGCCCCATAGATAAGCCTCGTGTAAATATCGCGCCCCAAATAATCCGTGCCTAAAATGTGCGCGCTTGAAGCGGGGGCTAACGCCAACTCCAAATCCATAGCCTCAGGGGCATAAGGCGCAAAAAATGGCAGGACAATCGCGCACACGATAATCGCTATGAGCGCGAAAATGGCGCACTTGCCAAGAGGGGATAGTCTTTTGGGGGATTTTGCTTGTTTGGAGGTTGTCATATTCATTTTACCCTATCATTTGAAAATATCGTTAAGATTTTCTTGCTTGGGTTTTTTGATATTGAGACAAGTTTGTTGATAAGTGCGATAGGAACAAATGCCATAGGTGTAGCGTTTTGATATAAATCACATTTTAGCCTAAAAAGGATTTCAAGGATACTTTTTAGCGAGAGAAAATCTGTAATTTTTGGATTTTTTATGTAGTCTTTGTATAAGGCATCTAGTCCAAAAGGCACGGCAACATCAAGCACAAATGAGAGGTTTTCATCACCCCTTACAAGCATTTTTATCCCAAAGTAAGTATTTTCACCAAATACTGATTGATTGTCGCCTGTAATAAATCGTTTGATATAGGCAAGGTTTGGTAGCACGATACTATTTTTAGTAATTTTAGTTTCGGTGTTTTTTAGGTGCTCGACAAACATTCCGCTTTTATCTAACCCGACAAAGTTTATATAACTTACATTTTCGCGTAACGATTTTTCATACATAAACTGCATAAATGGACGAATCACCTTAAAGGCAAAATCATCTAATTTGCTAAAAAGGGCTAAAGGTCCATCTTTGATAAACAAAATCTCGCTTAAAATTTTTTGGCTATTGTTTTCCATAAAAAAGCGAAACATACCAAGCAATAGCACCATTTCAAAAGCACTCATTATATATGAGGCGATTCCACCAGCACCATTTATCTCATCTACCACATCGTGAAGTTGAAAGCAATCTGTGATATATGCGGTATGTTTGCACTTGGGACATTCAATAAAATCATTTTTCTCATCTATATAATTATCTGTTTGTCTTTTAAAACATAGCATTTCGCCACAATGATTTGGACATACGATTCGCATTTCTCCCTTTTTATTCCCATATTCTTTGAAAATAAGCCATTTCATTGTATTAAGGAGTGAATTTTTGGAGTCTCCGTCTTTGTCGCCAAGCTGATTGTCCCTAAAAATCTCAAAAATAGCCTTTCGCACACTTGTTTTAAAATCATAACCTTTGAGTTTGATATTTTGCATAGGCACGACAAAAGAAAACATTCTAGGTTCTTTTAACTTACCCAAATCATCAGGGTTTATAGTTTGTTGATTTTCTAGTTTGAATAAATCTTCTGTTTTAAACGACAGAATGCCAACATTGTAAAAACAAAGCGTATGTGAGGGAAAGTTTTTATTGATATTGACTTCTTGGTAGCCACCATCAGCAGTTACAATCCACTTTATATCGGCACTAATTTTATCTTTAATGTTATCTAATGGAGTAATTTTGCCCTCATAGTCCGCTTCTATCGTATCATCGTAGCCCACTTTTTCGCATTTTTGCAAAAAATCTTGCACGAGTTCGTTTTGAATAATGTGCTGATGTCCGCTTTTTGAGGCTTTTTCTTTGCTATATCCCATAATACACCTTTAAATTTTAAACTCATCAATTTGCACAGGGATAATGAAATTGTTAGAAAAAAGTTTCACTCGCGCAAAGCCCACATCACTATTGCGAATAATACTTTGTGAAAAATCAGCAAAATCATAATATTTTTCTAGCGTTTTTACCTCATCTTTGTTATTTAGGTGTGAGATAAACCAATTTTGCGTATTTTTAAGGATACTTGGCGCAATGGAACTCACTTCTTGTGTGGAGTAGCTAATGCCTATTTTTAGCTTTGCGCCCTCTTTGGCAAGGCGGTTGTAGATATTTTTTAAATCCTTATCATCTTTGGGGAAAATATTGTGCGCTTCCTCAAAATACATTTGGATAAAATCAGGTGTTTCCTCATTAGTAAATTTTTCCATAGAGTTGCCAAAGATATAGCGACAAAGTCTCTCAATGTATTTTTCTTGCGTTTCACTTGAAGCAGTGGATAAATCCACAAGCACGATTTTACCATCTCTTAATGCTTTATCAATTTCTTGTTTGTAGTCGTTTATGCCCTCCAAAGAATGCAAATGATTAAAAGACATTAGTGATTTGTAGCCCGAAACCCTTGTGCCGTGAAATACCTTAAGTAGGGCTTCCCAATCTTTATCATCTCTATATTTTTTATCGACATTGCTTAAATCTTGTTGGATTTTTTCAAAATATGCTGTGGCTTCTTTTATGCTTAGCCCAGATTCGGGAACACTTTCTCCAAAACCACTAAATCCTTTAAATTTTAAAATTTCATTGCGATTTGCAAATTTTGCTTTGTGTAAAATACATTTATATAAAGCCTTTTTTCGCTGTTGGTTGCGATATTCTGTCGAATTTTTATCTTCAATTATTTCAAACATACTTATATTTGTAAAATGGGAAATATAATCCGCCTTTTTATTTGCGATTATCTCATCACATAGCAAATTAAAAGATTCCTCCAAAGTCTCATCTTTGTAGAAATTATATTGCACGGCTTTGACATCGCTATGTTGCTGTGCTTTTTTCAGCGAAGTGCTAAATCTAATGACATTATCTTTAAATTTCTCATAAATTGAGCCTTTGTCCTGCTCGTTGCTAAAAGTGTATTCACCATTTATATCAAAGATAATCTGTCCTATTTTTTCATCTTGTGCTTTGTTTTGATTGAGTGATTCTATGGCAGAAATGATAATTTTAATGGTGTTGGATTTTCCCATTCTAGTCATTCCAAAAAACGCGCTACGCCTTGCAATTATATCATTTGTCCTAAGATAGACTTGTGGGGCGTATTTTCCCTCCTTATCACAAGACTTGCTAGATGAGTAGCGCAGTTTGCCAAATGGTTCTCGTGGCTCATTTTCTTTTATCTCAATATTTTCATTGATGATAATATTTAGCTCGTTTTTTTGTGGTTTATAGACTTTGTAATTGTGTGCCCCTATGAAATTTTCCATATCTGTGCCAAAGCAAAGTTTTTTATCGCTATCAAAGAAAAATGTCCCAAGCACACGACAACTAAGCCCATTCCACTGATAAAAAACCTTTGTATAAGCATCTGGCTCAATGTCTCTTTTGGATTCTTTTTTAGAGATATGTGCATCGGTAATGCTCTCTATGATTTCCTTTTTTTGTGGAATATCTGCTACGCCTATCACGCGAAGTAAAATCCCCTCTGTCTTGCCATCCGCGACTTCATTAGTGTAAATTGCCATTAAAAAACAGCCGTGTGGGACACCACTAACATCATTTTTAAAATAGTCATTGACTAAGACATTTGTCGTGTCGTAGTTTAAATCATACAAATACCCCACAAAATTTTCATCGGCTTTGATTGCTTCAAAAAATCGCTCTTTTGTCTTGGCAATTTCTTTTTTATATGCTTCATCAAATAAATTTTGCATTTTTACTCCTTTTGTAACCACAAGATTCTATCGATTTTAGTGGCTTTACCCTTTTTTTGTCCCCATATTCGCGTAACTTTCCTTGCACCATTGCATTCTATATCATCATCTATAATTTGCCTTAATTTCAACTTGCAACCACCATTTTGTATAATATATTCCCAAGTATCACGCGCAAGATTTTGCTCCTCAACATCGCCAATCACTACAAACGCACTAGATTTTGGCTTTAGGATTGTATCCCAACTATTAAAGAGATTTTGCATATATGTGGCATATTTTTCAAAGGGTAAATTGTCTTTTATACCTTTAATCTTTTGTGTTTTGTGATAAATGCTGACATTGCTATCAACTTGCTTTGTATCCTCATCAAGTAGCCAAAGGCGTATCCAATTATATTTGCCATAATGGATATTTTTCAAATATGGTGGCGAAGTGATGATAAGCGAGATAGAATCTGCGCCATATTTTTTGGCGATTTTAGCACTACTATCAAGCGCGTCAGATTTTAAACAATCCCCATTTGTGTAGTGCGATAAATCTTTCAACGCTGTTTCTTGCTCTTGCAAAATATCTTTGATTCGTTGCTCCAAAAGTGCAAAAACATTTTGCTTTGGTTTTTTAAGTTTGTGAGATTTGATAAAGTTTCGCACATAATTTGGCGACATACTAAAAGTATTTGGCATATCAACACTACAATAAATAGAAGTGCCGTTTTTGCGATGTTTCCCGTGCATAATTCCTGTAAGGATTCCCAAAATAAAATTATCCACCTTGCGTTTTTTGCTAAGGTTTTGCTTTAAAAAAACAAGCTGCGGTAGCGTGGTGCGCTCATCATAGAGCATTTTAATATCGCTTGAAATGTCTTTGGTGATTATATTTGATTGCTTATATTGCGTTTCAAGTTTTTGTAGTCTTTTAAAAATATTTTGCTTTTTTGTGGGGATATTCACTTTGCTTTTTGTAAGGCATACTGCAAGCGGATTTAAATCATTACCAATCCCCACTCTACCCATTCTACACGCTTCAAAAGCCGTAGTCCCGCGCCCAGAAAATGGGTCAAACACTTTATCCCCAATTTGTGAAAACTTCTCTATGAAATAATGTGGCAAATTTGGCGGAAACATTGCCAAATACGCAGTCATTTGGTGAATCTTAGAAAATTCCCTATACGAATGTTGCTTGTAGTCTTGTGAATCTATGATTACCACGCAAATATCCCCTTGTCCTTAGGTTTGAAGGTTGAGTATGGATTATATCATAAAGTCTAACGATATGGCTACCTTTCATAATTTATATCCATATTGCTTTTAACCTACTCTCACGCCCTGCTTAGCCTCCTATCCACCGCCATATACACTATATCTATCACCGCGTTGCACACGACAAATACCGCGCTCATCACCACGAAAAAGCACTCGATTACGGGGTAGTCATTGCTAGCGATTGCGCTTATCGCGTATAGCCCTATTCCGGGCAGAGCATAGATATTTTCCACTACCAACGCCGCGCCTAAAAGCTCGCCTAAGTGCATTCCCATAGCCGTGATGATGGGCAATGAAGCGTTATAAAAAATATGCCTTAGTGTGATTTCGCGCTCGCCTAATCCACGCAATCGCGCATAGAGGATATGTCGCTCCTTAGCCACTTCTAGCATATTTGCACGCACGAGGCGCGTGTTTATCGCAAGCGACATTAGCGAGATACTAAGTGCGGGCAGGATAAAGCCCCTTGCCCCCTCCTCTAGCCCAAGCGGAGCTAGCCAGCCCAAATGCAGACTAAAAAACAGCATTAGCAAAAACGCAAGCCAAAAATTTGGCATAGAAACCCCGATGAAGCAAAAAAACCGCACCACAAAATCTAGTGGCGTATCGGCAAACCTCGCGCTCAAAATCCCCAAAGCCACCGAGCCTAGCACCACGATGCCTAGCCCCAATCCCACAAGCGCAAGCGTAACGGGCAAAAACTCCGCAAAATCGCTAGCCACGCTCCGCCCGCTCATATAGCTAGTCCCAAAATCTAACACCAAAGCGGATTTTAGCCACGCCAAATACTGCACCAAAATGGGCTTATCTAGCCCAAACTCTGCACGCAACTGCGCGCTCATCTCAGGCGTAGGGGGAAGCGATGAGGCTAGCAAGTAGCTTGCCACAGGGTCGCTCCCGCAAGTGCGAAGTAGCACAAACACCACAAATGAAGTGATAAGCACGATAAGCGGGATAGAAAGCAGGCGCGTGGCGATGAGTTTTTTCATTGATGATTGTCCTTTGTGTTTTGTTTTTGCTTTAAATTTTAAACCGCCCCTCAATGCCCGATTTTGCGATGTGAATTTTCGCGCTTTTTGCTTTTTTACTCGGTTCAATCGTGCATTTCACACACAACGCCTTGCTAAGCTCCCTAAACGCGACTACACATTCATCTTTAACTTTTCTATCGCTAAAGTGCTCATTGTTACTCCCTATAATCTTGCATAGTAAGTATGCAAGACTACCCAAAAATCTCTCTTAATTTCCTCTCAAAATCTTCTATCGGTTCTAAATCCTTAAGGCTTAATGTAAGTTTGAAATTTGCAAGATTATGCGGATTCATCGCTACGATTTGCTTTTGTTTGCCACCCACATTGAGATAAAATTTGCGCGTTTTGTGGTTGTAGATTTTCTCACCACTCACAATTTTAAAAAACGCCGCTTTCGCGCTTAGCCCTATGCAGATGATATATTCGCAGTTGTAGTTTGGATTTATGCCGTTAAATTGAAATGTGTTGTTTTTTAGCCCTTTTCGTGCGGTTTTGATTTCGATTTTTGTGCCGTCCATTAGGCAAATATCAAACTCATCGTGTATCACTTCGCCAAAATCTTGCATTTCTATGTCAAGATTTTCAAACACCATTTTGACAAATTTTTCTCCCACTTGCCCCACTGCGTTTGCTTCAAAATCATTGATTTTCTCAAAAATCCCGCTTTCTTTAAAATGCGCAATTTCATTATATTTTTCCTCAATCAAATTTTTTAAAATCTCATTTAAATTCGCCCCATTGAAGTTCATTGTGCAAATCCTTTATCCGCCAAAAGCTGAAAAATATGCGATTTGCCAATGTGGTAGCAACCATTTGTAGCCTTTGTAGAGTAGTGCAACCAATCAGCATTTTTAAAAAGCCTATCTAACTCATTTTTACGAGATAAATCATTGTAAATAATGGCTATCCCGCTTTTATACTTGACTTTTTCAAAGCTATCCACCACCGCATTTTCTTTAAAAAAAGTCGAGCTAAGATAAAAATCCGCTTTTTTGTGGAAAATCCACTCTTTGCCACATTCGCGGTTTTTTGCTAGGCTTACCGTTACCACCCGCAAAATCTCACTAAATGGCTCTTTGCCACTATCTTTATACCAGCTAAATTCACGCTTTTCGCTCTTGTGATTTTTGCTATAAATTTGAAAGCAACAATGCACATCAGCGTCCTTGCCTTGTGGCGTATAAAAGCTATTTTTGGGTAGAGTTTCTTCATAAAGCAAATGTAGATTTTGTGGCACACGGTAGCGAATCGAGCCTTTACCCAAACTTTGAAAAAACATAGGCAAAATAAACGCCACAAAATCCGCATTTTGAGCGTGTTTGATAAATTCTAGTGCCAAAACGCCACGATGTCCAAAAGGCGGATTGCCGATGACGATAAAAGGCGTATTTGGATTATTTGGCAAATCATAAGCCAAAAAATCACTTTGAATCGTGTCAAATTCGGTAGGCTTTATATCAATGCCGATTTTATTGCGTGGGAGTAGCGTGAAAAACGCACCATTGCCGACACTTGGCTCAATGAAAGTAAATTTAGACAAATCCTCTTTTACCCCCACGATTTCGCAAAATTTCTCAAACAGCTTTTTAGCAATTTCAGGCTTTGTGAAATATTCATCAAATTTATTTTTGACATTATTTTTCATCAAATTGCCATTAGTGTATTTGAAAATTTTTGTCATTTATGCAAGCCTTTTATAAAATGCACTCAAAATATGTCGCAATATGAAATTTTGCTAATTTGTATTGATAAAATTTTGCGGATTATACGATAAATTTCCAAACTTTATACTTAAGCACGATTCAACTTTTATTCTACGCAAAGAGATTTTAGAGTCAAAAACGCTCAATCTCTTTTATGGTTTTGAAAATAGGGAGGGGATTTTTAATGATGTGGATTCGCGCTACAAATTCGCGCTTATGCAGGTTAGCAACGCCACTGCGCCCAAAAATCACACCATAAAAACAATGTTTTACAAAACAAATATTGATGAAATCTATAAACGCGAAAATGTGATAAGGCTAAATTTAGCGCAGATTCGCGCACTAAGCCCTACGCATTTGGCGTTGCAAGAAGTGCGAAGCAAAAGGGATTTAGAGATTTTAGGCAAGGCGTATAGCGCGTTTGCTCCGCTTGATTGCTGCTATTTGGATTTTCGCCGTGAGCTTGATATGACAAACGATAAGGATTTATTTATCGAAGCGGATTGCTTATATTGTCATACTGACACCCCACTTCGTCATACTGAGCGTAGCGAAGTATCCAAAAACACACTTCGTCATACTGACCCCACACTTTGTCATACTGACACCCCACTTCGTCATACTGAGGGCGAAGCCCGAAGTATCTCAAACACAAAACAACAAGAGAGATATTTCGCTAACGCTCAATATGACAAAGAAAATTCCCCCTCGTTATCGCGTGGCGACTCCACAGATTCCCCCTCCCTTGCGGAGGGGGCTAGGGGGTGGGTGTCATTGCGAGGCAGTGGCGAAGCCACAACGAAGCAATCCAAAAAAATAGATTGCCACGAATTTGACAAGTCAAATTCTCGCAATGACGCACAATTCTTACCCCTTTTTGAAGGCAAAATGATTCATCAATTTAATGCCGAGTTTAGCGCACCAAACTACTTTTTAGACAAAGACGCCTTTGATAATCGCCTAAAAAGCAAAGAAATCTACCGCTTAAAGCAAGATTTAGGCATTGATTCAAAACAATATAGCAAACTTTTAGAATCGCTTTATAAGTCCGCTTGTCATACTGACACCCCACTTCGTCATACTGAGCGTAGCGAAGTATCCAAACCCCGCGAATCTAATAAAAACAACGAATCAAGGATAGAAAGGCGAATCAATAAAACAGATTCAGCCTTACAGCATTGCGATTCAATATCTAGCGATTTGGATTCTTCGGTCGCTTCGCTCCCTCAGAATGACAGAGAAAAAAGCCCCCCTCCCTTGCGGAGGGGGTTTGGGGGTGGGTATGCCACAAACTCTTGCCACCTTTGAATCCACCCTTATTCGATTCGACAGAGCCTACTTTCGCCTTGCATTTCGCGCGATTGCAAGTGATACAAATGAGCGGACACTGATTTTTAGCCTATTGCCAAAGGATTGCGGATTTGGGCATACAATGTATGGGCTAATCCCAAAGCGATATATTTTAGATTCAGGGCAGATTCGCACAAGCGATATAAGCCACACGCGAATCTGTTTTGCATTAGGGATTTTTAACTCTCTAATCGTAGATTTTCTCGCACGGACAATGATTCAAATCAATGTGAATAAAACTTATTTGGAGCGAATCCCACTGCCACAGCCAAGCGATGAGCAAATCAAAAGCAATGAAACTTACGCATTTATCGCTAAGAGCGCGCTTATCTTGCAACTTTACAACGACAAAGCGGGGCATTTCGCGCAGTTAGCAAACGAATTTGACATAGACAAAAGCGAAATCCCAACCACGCCAAAACTCTATGACAGCCTAAAAGCACGGCTAGACATAAAAGTAGCCAAACTCTACGGGCTAGATTTTAGCGACTTTTCGCATATATTAGATTCATTTAAAGTGCTAAACTCCAAACAACCCGCCTACATCGCGCTACTAAAATCCCTGTGGGAGTGAAATCGTTACCATCACAAACTTTTCACAAACTTTTGCGAAGCAACGCTAAAACTTGCAAAATATTACAAAATTTTGCCAAGTAGCATAGATTGCCACGCGCTAGATTTTGCATAAAAATAGATTCTAATCGCTCGCAATTATGACAACAATGCGATTTTGCAATATCCGCTAAATCATAGCGCATAAATACCACGCATTTAAAATCGATTAGATTCTAAACGCCTTTGCCACACAAAAACACACAAAAACACGAAAAATAACGCAAAATCTACTTAAAATATTTATAAAATCTATGCGCTTCATCGCTTGCAAGTCCTAGCATTTCTTTGTCCCCTCCGCTATCGCCATAGACATAGATTTCGCTATATTTGCTTAAATCATATTTTTGCTTTATGCGCTCCACTTTTTGCACCCCATAGCAGTTTTTGCTAGCAAATCTCCCGCTTAAAACGCCATTTTGCACTTCTAGCTGTGTGGCGATACACCCCACCCCTAGATTCTCACATATCACAGATATATACTCTTCAAAGCTCGCACTAACCACCACGACTATATCTCCGCGCTTTTTGTGCCACTCTATGCGCGCTAGGGCAGAATCTTTGCAGATAGATTCTAGCGTGGGGAGGAAATCTAAGCAATGTTGCCTAAAATCGCTAGCAGGGATTTGAGAGAAAAATTTCGCGCTCAAAGCCTGCTTTGCCTGTGTGTTTGAGATAAACCCTAGAGCGTAGCCTAGCAAAATATGCACTCGGCTAGCCACGCCCAAAAATAGCTTTTTTCGCCCAACAATATGCGCCACAAATAGCCACAGACTATCGCCACAACTTATCGTCCCATCAAAATCAAAAAACGCAATGTTTTGCCCTGACATTTTGTCCCCTTTTGTTGTGGTGTTGTCTGGTTTTTGCCGTGTTTATCGCATTTTGCTTGTTTTTTCTCGCTTATTATGCGCGTATCGTGCAAATTTTACTTGTATTTGTGTTTGGGTGCATTATCATTTGGATTATCTGGGTCATAGATTTTGTGCGTCTTGCTCGGGCGGATTTTGTCATCTATCTCGCGCATATCAAATGTCTTGCCATCATTACTCAAAGTCAAAATCTGCTTTTTGAAGTCATAAGGATTATTTGCCTCATTGTAGCTACCGCCCGTAGTTTTGGCTAGATTTTGGAGAAACTCTATGTTTGCTTTTTGGGATTTGCGCGAAGCAAATGGCGTGATGGCGAAAATATGGATTTTCACGCGATTATCAGCGTTTGTCTTGGTATTTTTCACAATATTTGCGTTTAGATTTTTTGTCATTGATAGCATTTGCTCCTCTTTGTGCGGGTCATCTAAGCTGCCATTTGTGATTAGGTAAATCTCTTTTTTTAGTCCATTATCTTTGGTAAAATTTTTCATAGCCTCTATCAGCGCGATATTTACTATATTATCTTTAGAGTCTATGCCTTTTGCCCTATATAGCGCACTTGTAAGGCTAGAACCATCATAAAATGTCCCCAAATCCGCTACGCGACTATACGAAAAAGTGATAAGCGAAATCTTGGCAAATCCCCTATCATTACTTGGATTATTTTGGCTATTTTCATCGCTATTTTTTTCGCTATTTTTTTCGCTATTTTCCTTGCCACTCTCGCCTAAAATATGCTTTGAGAGGAATGGCGCGATGTCGATAAGCGCGTCAATGTAGCGCGACATAGATTTATTGACATTTAGGGCTATGGCGATTTCTTTGCGCGGGTGCTTGCTTAGATTTATACCAAAATCGCCGTTTGTGAAGTTGCTAAGTGTAAAACCCTGCTTTTCACAAATGCTTTTTACTTCAAGCGTGCCTTTTATTGCGTTGCTTTTGCCCTGCGTATCGGGCGCGTAAAAATCCACACCTTTTAGCGTGTAAGAGATTTTCCTATCCGCGCTCATATACAGATTTTGCGTGTTATCACTTTGTGTGCTATCAAATATCCCGCCGTGCAAGATTTTGCCATTAAAGGCGATGGCTTTGGATTTTGCGTCTTGGTATTTCGCGCTATCAATCGTGGCGTTATTACTCGCATTTATCACGCCTTTTGGCAATGCTTTTTGCTCGGCGATTTCGCCCCCACTACAATCCACGCCAAAAATCAGCGCGTGCAAAACCTTATCTATGTCGGCATCATTGATTGTGTCCTTATCGATATTTTGCACTTTTTGTGCATAAGCCTCTACAAAACCAAACATAGCACATAAAAGTAAAATTCCCTTAAAATACATATTTTCACGCTCCTCTTTATTTGACATTTTCTAAAAAATTCTAACATATTTGGATTAAGTATTTTTTTAAATTTAGAACAAGTTATGCTACAATTTTTGGAATTCACAAGGAGTGTTAAAGTGCTATGGCTTCGACTCTAAAAATATCATTCCAACATACCAAGACTATTCATTTAAACTCCCTCATATCCCCTGCGACAAAACAAAATTGGCAAAGACTTGGTGTTATGCGCACTTACAATCTAAATAAGAATATAAAAAACCACACACAAATCACAGCACAAAAACTCACCACTCGTGCCAATAAAAAACTCTCTGCTAAAAGCATTATTCCAACCGAGTATTTTTGCAATACAAAAAATATCCCACAAATTAAACGCCAAATTCAACGCATAGTAGAATACATTAGCACAAAAAAATATCCCATTCAAAACGCTATATTCTCACTCGCGCTAAACTTGCTAAAAGCAAAAAATCTACTACATAAACTACATATAAAATCCACGCTACAAGAATATAACTTTACGCATTATGATGACTTGCTAGATTTTGCCTTACCACAAGATGAAGTCGATATTTTGGGGCTTATCTATCAATGTCTTTTATATGAGGGCGAAAAAAATATTATGGGGGCTTACTACACGCCACACGCGATTACAAAGGCAATGACACAAAGCCTAGATTTTAGCAATGGACAGATATTACTAGACCCTGCTTGTGGAAGCGGGGCATTTTTGCTAAGCCTAAAAAATGCAAAACCCACGCAAATTTTTGGCATTGATAATGACCCTATCGCTGTGCTTATCGCTAAAATCAATTTGTTTGTAAAATTTAGCGAGTTAGATTTTAGCCCGCAGATTTATTGCGCGGATTATTTAGAATCTAGCGGGGTTGATAGTTTGTTTGGTAGCGAGATTCACACTATAAATACAATCCAAAAAACACAATTTGATTATATATGCACTAATCCTCCGTGGGGCGTTTGTAAAGCGAACAAAAAATCGTTTGTAAGCGATTATGCAGCGCATATAACTTCAGGCGAGCGATTTTCGCTCTTTTTTGTCAAATCTTACGAAAATCTAAAACCAAATGGCGTTATGAGATTTTTGCTCCCAAAATCAATGCTAAATGTCAAAACACACAAAGATTTGCGCTCTTTTATTTTGGGTAATGGTGCGTTGCAAGAAATTAGGCATTATGCAAATATTTTTAGTGGCGTTAGCACGGAGTTTGTGAGTGTGGAGCATAAAAAACTGCATAAAATTCTAGAATCTAGAGCAAAATCTCACGCCAACATAAACCCCACAACAAAATGTAAAATCATAAAAAATAACCAAATGCTAGAAGTCCCATTATCCGCATTTTACATAAGCCAAAATCTAAATTTTAGCGCGTTATCACACCAAGATATAGCAATCATCAAAAAAGCAAAATCACAGGGCAAATATAGTTTAAGTGCGAGTATATGGGCGTTAGGAATCGTTACGGGGGATAATAAAAACGCCCTGCATAAAGAGCAGATTTTGGGCAGTGAGGCGATTTACACGGGCAAAGAGATTGTGCCATATCGTTTGCAAAAAGCACGGAATTTTATCATTTATGATAGGGCGAAATTTCAGCAGGTGGCAAAAGATGAAGTGTATCGAGTGAGCGAAAAACTTGTGTATAAATTTATCTCAAACAAACTTGTTTTTGCATACAATAATAGCGGGGCGTTGTTTCTAAATAGCGCAAATATCCTTATCCCGCGCATTCCAAATATGTCTATAAAAACCGCACTTGGCTTTTTAAATTCTGAACTTTTTGCGTATTTGCATACAATAATGTTTGGCGAGATAAAGATTTTGCGAGGGAATTTAGAGCAACTCCCTTTTCCACAAATTACGCGCTCCCAAGATAGCAAAATCGCTTCTTTGGTAGGCAAAATCATAGATGGCGACAATGTTTGCGAGGTGGAATTGCAAGCTAAAATCTATGAGATTTTTGGCATCACAGACAGGGAGCAAATCTACATTAAAGGCGTGCTAAATGGAAAAACTTGAGCAAGAATTACAGCATAAAATCATAGCGATGAAACGCACGACAAATGGCGCAATAGATTTTAGCACTACTGCGCTAGATGACTTATATAGCGTGTATCCGTTTAATAAATTTGAGTTTGTCATTAGCCATTTAATCGCAAGTGAGACTATCAACCTTAATGAATATTTAGACATTAGAAATGCTTATTTAGAGCGCAATAAATATTTATATCTTTTTGAAATCACTGCTCCACGAACCTTTGGTGAATCGTGGGCGCAAAGACATTTAAATGAAATTGTGCCAGAATTAGAGCGTCCTACAAACAAACTTGACCCACATTATAATGGGCAGTATGATTTTTGGCTTGCAGATAAAAATTGTAAAAAAGGTGGCATACGAATCGAAGTCAAAGCCTCTCGTGCAGTAAAGCGAAAAAGTGGCGATTCGCTTATCATCAAAGCCTTATCAAGTGATTCGGTTGAAGGCTTTGATATGAATTTTCAGCAGATTAAACCTGCTTGTTGTGATGTGTTTGTGTGGATTGCGGTGTGGAGGGATAAAATCCGCTATTTTGTGCTTTCAAGCGATGAGGTGGCAAGCAATAAATATTATTCGATAGGACAGCATAGAGGCAATGTAGGCGAGGGGCAGTTGTGGCTAAAAGAGAGCAATATCGCAGAATTTAAAATCTATGAAGTAGGAGTGCGCGAGATTTTGAAAAAAATCAAAGAGAGGGGCGGGAAATAAAGCTAGAATGGATATTCATAATCTTGTGCGACTATACCTAAATTTTTAAACCTATGAAACACCGCACTTTTTGAAACTTCAAATTTTGCAGAAACTAAACTAATTGCTTCTTTTGCGCTTGGTCTAGATTTTTTATCAATATACTCAAGTAAAAACTGATTTATGTGCTTAGCTGGCATTAAAAGCTGTGCTGCAAACCTATTGGCTTTAGTCTCTATGCCACCGATTTTGTTACTTCGATAAAGCGTCTCATATCTATCAATAATTGGATTATCCACACTTGGTAAAATGTCATTAACCAAATGTCCTATTTCGTGTGCTAGTGTGAATCTGCGTCTATTTTCGGATTTAATTGGGTTAATCCAAATTTCTGGCTCATTCTTATTATTAACATAAATTTGTCCCTCTGTATCTAGTTTATCAAAATCTAATGTTTCTTTGACAACGATTCTTAATTTATCTGCGATGTCATAAGGATTAAACGGTGGCTCAACCATTTCTAATATTTCCAAAATCTCGCTTGCTGTTTTTCCTTTTATGTATTCAAGTTTCATTTTAGCTCTCCTACCTCATTTTTTTCTTCCTCTTTATTTGTCTTTTCGGCTATATCGTCCATTTTATCTTGTATATGTATATCCACCATTGCTTCAAATTGTTGCTGAAAATCTTTATTTGATAGAATTTTTTGTATAAAATTATCTCGCAAATTGTCATCTTGTGATATTTTTTCTAAAATATTGTTTGTAGTTTCTTTGATAACTTTTACTTGTTCTCTGTTGTAATACATTGTTAGTCCAATGGTTAATATGGCTATTAACACCGCTGCAAAAACTAAAAGTGTATTAGCATAACTAATATACGAGCTGGCTATGGCTATAATATTTGAATCGGCAACGATTGTTTGTTCCACTTTTATGTCCTTTGTCGTAAGTCATCGCACAATAATTTTAATATAACAAAGATAAAATCGCGGTTAATAATTTATAAGGTTTTTACACAATATCCAAAAAACACACATATTTACATTAGTTTTTATCGTATTTGCAATTACCCATTATATGCAACGACCTTATATTCCATCTCATTTTCCTCTACAAATTTTTTCACACCATAATCGATATTTTCGCAACTCGTTACAAACACTCGGCGAATAGTTTTGTTGGCAAACACGCGTTGATTTTTTTTTCGATATAGCTCGTGCAATCCCCTAGAAAAATCCGCAACTGCTCTTGTTTGACTTGCGTGCGTTCCCAATTTTTGCATTGGATTAACACCGCTTCATCGCCCTTGTATGCGACTAAATCGATGCCATTATCACTTTTGCCCTCTTTTAGCCCTTTAAAATACACTTTGTAGCCGTTATTTTGGTATTCTTTGCCGATTTGTCGCTCGTATTTATCGCCTTTTTGCTTGTTTTTAAAATCTCGCTTATTATGCCACTTAAACGCTTTTTTGTAATCGCTACTTTTATATCGTTTATGACGCCTTTTGAGCGGTTTAAAGAAAAATCGCCACGACAAATATCCTATCACTATCAAAAAGACTGATATTTCTAGCATTGTTTTTCCTTATTTGCGTCCGTCTTCTAGGATTTTTGGCTTGCCATTTGAATCAAACTCCACCACGACATAAGGCAAACCTTGCGTATTTAGTTCGCGCATAAAAAAGTCGGGGTTATTTTGCTCCATATTCCAAACTCCCGCGCCCTGTGTCGAATCCACGCCCTGAAATTCCCCGCCTTTTGGCATATCATCATTATTTGCGCCACTTATATTTTTCTCACACCCCACTCCCCATTTGCCCTCACAGATTAGCTTCGCCCCTATCATCGCAGGCACACCTGTGGTGTAGCTAACCCCCTGTGCGCCCACTTCCTCATAGCATTTTTCGTGCTCGCAAATGTTGTAAATATAGATTGTCCGCTCCGCGCCATCTTTTATGCCCTTTATGTAGCAGCCGATATGCGTTTGCCCTTTGGTGCGCGGGGCTAGGCTCGCTGGGTCTGGCAGTAGCGTTTTTAGCACTTCGATTGGAATGATTTTGCCCCCTTTGTGTGCGACTTCATCGATTCTCAAAAGCCCGACATTTTCTAGGCATTTCATATGCGTTAGGTAGGATTCGCCAAATGTCATAAAAAAGCGGATTTTGCGCAAGCCCTTTATGTTGCGGATTAGCGATTCTAGCTCCTCGTGGTAGAGCAAGTAGCTGTTTTTCACGCCCACGCCTAGATAGTCCCACTCTTTCATAAGCGATAATGGCGCAATGTCCCTCCATTGTCCGCCAAAGTAGCTTTGATTTTGCAAATCTTGCGTGTTTGATTCTAATGCAAAATGCTTTTCCTCTCTCTCAAATTTGCGATAAATTTTATCCTCTTGCAAATCGGGGTTTAGCGTGAGATTCGCCTCCAAACTTGTAGAATCTACCCACCCCCTAGCCCCCTCCGCAAGGGAGGGGGGATTTGCCAAATCCACGCCATTTTTCACCCAAAATCTCCCCTTGCTACTCACCTCACGCAAATTGATTTCAGGGTTAAAATTTGTCGCAAACGCGTATCCGTGGTCGCCTGCATTGCAGTCCAAAATATCGATACTATGAATCTCATCAAAATAATGCTTTTGCGCATACGCACAAAAAACATTTGTAACGCCCGGGTCAAAGCCACTCCCCAAAAGCGCGAAAATCCCCGCTTCCTTGTAGCGCGTATCATAAGCCCACTGCTCCTTATACTCAAAGTGCGCGCTATCTGGGTGCTCATAATTTGCCGTGTCTAAATAATGCGTTTTCGTGCGCAAGCACGCCTCCATAATCGCCAAATCTTGATAAGGCAACGCCACATTTACCACAAGTTTTGGGCGATATTTTTCTATCAAAGCCACCACCGATTCCACGCTATTAGCATCTACTTCGTCAATCTCAATCTCGCCAAAGCCTTTTGCGCGGATAGATTCTGCGATTGCCTTACATTTACTCAAAGTGCGCGAAGCAAGCACGATGCGTGAAAATGTGCCTTTTGATTCGTTGTTTTTGTCATTGCGAGAATCTGCGATTTTGTCAAAAGTCGCAGATTCGTGGCAATCCATTTGATTTTTTTGGATTGCTTCGGTCGCTTCGCTCCCTCGCAATGACGGATTATTTTTTACCCGATTCATCGCCATTTTGTGCGCGACTACGCCACCTACGCCACCTGCTCCGATTTGCAATACACACGCCATTTTGGACTCCTTATAAGTAGATTTTCCTAAAAGTTTGCTTTAAATTTTTATAAACGATTTTAGCAAAACTTCTTAAAGCCCTAGCAATGTGCTATCGTGTCAAAATCCGCACCAAAATCCGCTTAAAGTTTTAAGAAATTTTGCAATATTTGCAAGCCATTTGAATGGCTTTTTTCAGGGTGAGGCTGCACGCCTAGCACATTATCTTTTGCGACAATAGAAGGAAACTCCACAGCAAACGCCTTTTTGCCCTCATCTAGCGCGCTATCTTTGCCTGCGCTACTTTTGCCCACGCTATTCTCATCACAAAAATCATAAAATCTCTTGCTAGCCTCTCCATATTTGCACCACGCCAAAACCTCGCTTTTTTTGACATTGCTAGCGTAGTATGAATGCACGAAATAAAGATACGCGCCATTTGGTATATCTGCCAAAAGCGCGTGAGTAGAGCCACCACTTTTTGCGACATTAGCGCAGACATCAGCATAAGAGAGGCTTTCTAAATCCTCTTCATAAGAGCAAGAAAAAAAATTTTGATTCCACCCTATGTGAGGGACGCGCAAAGACTCTCCAAACCTCACTATCTCGCCACTCAAAAGCCCTAGCCCGCTATGCTCGCCAAACTCATAGCTTTTGTCAAACAATAACTGCATACCTAGACAAATCCCAAGCAGATATTTCCCACTGCGTGCAAAATCCACTATCGCGCTATCAAAGCCACTTTTTTTCACTAGCTCTGCCACATCGCCAAACGCCCCCACACCGGGTAAAATCACTTTGTCATATTCGCGCAATTTGTGCGGATTAGATTCTAGCTTGATACTTGCACCAAGATATGCAAACGCATTTTTGACACTGCCAAGATTCCCCGCACCATAGTCGATAAGGGCGATTTTTTGTGTTTTCATTTCTGTTAAGATTTTGCTACATAAAAGTTTTGGCTAGATTTTGCCTTAGCGTATTTAGGAAATCTAGCCCACGACTTTCGCACACCGCGCACATAGCCCGCCACTAGATTTTGCCATATATCGCCAGCACCGCTCGCATTTGCACTCCGCGCTTTTGTGTATGGTATAAGTCTTGCCATCTATTTCTAGCGAAGCGATTTTTTCTCCCTTTGTTTGACTCTCACTTATTATTAGCCATTTTGCCACTTCTTTGAAATCTCCAAATTCCCCCTCCACACACAGCTCAAGCCCAGATTTTACTACGCCATCTTTTTTTAGCCCATCAAGGATTTCATTAAACTTATTACGCAATTCAAGCAATGGCGCAAAATCCACCTCCCCTTTCTTTTTGTCAAAAGCCTTATCATAAGCCATCAAAGGTTTTAGACTAAACACATCATCTACCCCCAAAATCTTAGGCGCGTAAGATAATGCCTCATCTATCGTGTAAGTAAGAATAGGTGCTAATATATGACATAAATGACTCAAAATCACTGCCATCACGCTCTGACTAGCCCTGCGCTCTTTGCTATTTTTCTCATCACAATACAAACTATCTTTGCACAAATCTAAGTAGATTCCGCTTAGCTCATTGCTAATAAAAAATGACAAAATCTGCATAGCAGCGATAAAATCATACTCCCTAAAATGCGCCCTAACCTCGCTAAATGTGCTAAAAGCCCTGCTTAAAATAAATCTATCTACTTGCCCCAAATCCCCCTCATCGCTAAGAGAATCCAAATCATTTACATTTGCCATAAGAAACCGAATCGTATTGCGGATTTTTTTATACTGCTCGCTTACTTGTTTTAGTATGTCAGGGGAAATCTTTTGGTCATTTTGATAATCGCTTAATGCCGCCCAAAGCCGCAAAATCTCGCTTCCATATTGTTTTAGCACCTCTTGAGGAAGCACCACATTGCCTAGCGATTTGCTCATCTTGCGCCCTTGTGCGTCCATCGTAAATCCGTGTGTAAGCACGGCTTTATACGGCGCATATCCATTTAGCGCGCAACTTAGCAAAAGAGAGCTTTGAAACCACCCTCTATGCTGGTCGCTCCCCTCCAAATACATATCGCTAGGGTATTCCCCCGCATTATAGATTCCGCTTTTTAGCACGGCATTCCAAGTGCTACCGCTATCAAACCACACATCTAGTATATGCTCGCATTTTTCGTATTTGTGTGCGTTTGCTTTGTGGCTAGGTGGGAGTAGCTCTTCTATCTCGCGCTCCCACCACGCATCACAGCCCTCTTTTTCAAAGATTTGCGCGATAGATTCTAGCACTGCGCTATCAAGCAGTGGCTCTCCGCTCTCTTTGTCGATAAAAAACGCGATAGGCACGCCCCAATCCCTTTGCCTAGAGATACACCAATCAGGGCGATTTTCTATCATCGCTTTTATGCGATTGCGCCCGCTCTGTGGGTAAAATTTTGTCTTGCTTATCGCATCTAGCGCGACTTCTCGCAAAGACTTGCCATTTAAAAATGGCTTATCCATCAAAATAAACCATTGCTTTGTCGCCCGATATATCACAGGCTCGTGCGTGCGCCAACAATGCGGATATGAGTGGATAAATTTAGAACTAGAGATTAGATTTTCCCCTAGCAAAGATAGTAGCTTCTCATTTGCCTTAAAAATATGCAACCCCACAAAATCCCCCACCACCTCGCTAGGCAAAAGCCCAAACTCACGCAAAGACTCATCATAGCAACCCCTATCATCTACAGGCATTAAAATCTGCGTGGGATTGTATGGTATTAGCGCGGATTCTCCCGCGTATCTTAGCCACAAAAAGTAGTCATCTTCTCCGTGCCCCGGCGCAGTATGCACTAGCCCACTTCCTCCCTCCATAAGCACATGCCCCCCTAGCAAAAGCACAGATTTTCGCTTATTTAGCGGGTTTATCGCTTCGCAGTATTCAAGCTCTTTTGCAGGGATTTCACGCAAAATCTCCCCGCTTGTCAAGCCATTTTGCATAAGCGATTCTAGCAAAGGCTTTGCCAAGATAAAGCCCTCTTTTGTGATGACATAGATTTCATTTGGATTTAGCGCGATTGCTTGATTTGCCACAAGCGTCCAAGGCGTAGTAGTCCATATCACCGCTTTTATCTCGCCTTTTTGCCCGTTTTTAGATTCTATGCTAGATTCTAGCGATTCTAAGCCTAGCTTGCGTTTAGACTCTTGCGTGAGGGCAAATCCTACAAAAATGCTAAAATCCTCTTTATCCTTATACTCCACCTCCGCTTCTGCTAGCGCGCTTCTAGCAGCCCAGCTCCAAAATATCGGCTTAGAGCGGGTGGAGAGTAGCCCCTTTTTTGCCACCTCACAAAGCGTGCGATAGATATTTGCCTCAAATGCAAAATCCATCGTCTTATATGGATTTTCAAAATCCCCGATAACGCCCATTTGCTGAAATTCACTTGATTGAATCGCTAAGTATTTAGCGGCGTGGGCGCGACAGAGTTCGCGGATTTTGGATTTTGGCAAGTTATCTTTTTTTGCCCTTCCTTGCTCATCTTTGCCTAGCGATTTTTCTACTTGCTGCTCGATAGGCAGTCCGTGGCAGTCCCAGCCCGGCGTGTAGCGCACACTTTGCCCATCAAAAAAATGCGTCTTTATGACAATGTCTTTTAAGATTTTATTTAGGGCGTGTCCTATGTGGAGATTGCCATTTGCATAAGGTGGTCCATCGTGCAGAGTAAAGGGCTTTTGGGCAGGATTTGCATTGTGAGACATTTTTTTGTAAGCGGTGGAGTTTTTTTGCCATTTTTCATAGATTTTTGGCTCATTTTGTGGGAGATTTCCCCGCATAGGAAAATCACTCTTTGGAAGCAATAAAGTGTCTTTATAATCCATTTTTGTCCTTTTTGCGCGCTTTTTGCGTAAAGTCGTTTTTGTTAAAACCCCTACTTGCGTTGCGAAAATCAAAACGATATTGTAGCCAAAAAATGCCTTTTTTAGCCCGCATAAAAATAGCAAAATCAAAAATAGCAAATCGTATTTTGCTCCATTTTTGCCAGCATAATCAATCTATATGCTTTGTAAGATTTTTTTAAAAAATTTAAAAATTGCTTTAAAGTTAAGCAAATTTTAAAAAGGGGGGGGGTAAAATAATGCCTCTAATTTCACAAAAAAGGATACAAAATGGCAAACAAACATTTAGTAGCATTAGGCATTGGGTTATGTTTTAGCGCGAGCGCGTTTGCAGAAAAAAGTGGCGGATTTGTAGGCATAGAGCTGGCTAATATAGGCGTAGCAACCCTAAAAACAAAAGATTTGCAATCAAAGCCTAAAGAGGAAAGCAGAGTTAGCGTTGGGTATGATTGGGGGGTTGTCTTTGGATATAAGCAGTTTTTCAATGACTATGTTGGATTGCGATATTATGCTAGATTGGGCAGTGCATATTTTAGCCTTAGCGATGATAAACAATCGTGGGTAGAGCCATTTATCTACAATGCAAATATCGATTTTCTTGGGAATTTTATCGCTAAGGAAAATGTAGATTTTGGTGGATTTGTGGGAGTTGGGATTGGAGGGATTAGCTACAGTAGCAAACCTATCACTATCGGCACAGACACAATCAATGTGCATTTCACAGAAGCTACTTCATTTAATGTGGCGTTAAATATTGGTTTGCGTGTAAATTTTGCCACAATCCATACCATAGAGATTGTAGAGACTCTGCGACTAGAATCAACTACACTTTTTGGCACAACGCTAAAACCTAGCAATGGAAGTGCTAGTATTTATTATCCATATACCACAGCTATCCGCTACACGATGAGTTTTTAGAGTTTTTTTGTTTGAAACTTTTGAAATTTGTTTGAAGTTTTTGAAGTCTTTTCAAGTCTTTTGATAGATTCTATCATTGTTAATCGCTTAGCACGCGCCGTATTTATAATACGCTGCGCAAGCCCCTTCAGAGCTTACCATACAGCTACCTAGCGGGTGGCTTGGCACGCAAGATTTGCCAAACACTTTGCAATCTAGCGGTTTTGCCACTCCGCGCAATATATCCCCACAGCGACAGGCTTTATTATCCGCTATGGGGGTAAAATCTAGCACGCTTTCAAACTCCCTTAATGCGTCATACGCGCTATATTTATCACGCAATTTTAAGCTAGAATGTGCCACTTCCCCTAGCCCACGCCATTCAAAGCTAGGGGCGATTTCAAAATATGTTTCTACTAATTCTTGGGCTTTTAGATTGCCCTGCATATTGACTGCGCGAGTGTATTGGACTTCTAGTCTTGCTTTGCCACCTTTTTGCAACTCTATGGCTTGGGTGGCTAGCATAGCGATACTTTGCATCATATCCACAGGCTCAAACCCACTCACAACGATTGGGATTTGATATTTTTCTAGCAATGGCGCATAGATTTTCGCCCCCGTGATGACGCTCACATGGGAGGGCGCGATAAGCGCGTTTATCGCGCAATCTTTGGAATCTAATATCGCCTCTAGCGGTGGTGGGACTAAAATATGGTTGATATGAAAAAATAGATTTTGGCATTTTGCCTCTATGGTGCGTGCTAATAATGCCGCGCTCATAGGCGTAGTCGTCTCAAACCCTATGGCAAAAAATACGACTTTTTTGCTTGGATTTTCTAGCGCGATTTGGAGGGCTTGGGCTGGGGAGTAGAGGAAGCGCACATCAGCCCCTTTTGCGCGTGCGTCTTGGAGTGAGCCATTGCTCCCCGGGACTTTTAGCATATCGCCTAAGGTTAGCAAAATCACATTTGGCTGCATAGCGATGGTGTAGGCTTGGTTTATGCGGGATTTTGGCATCACGCACACAGGACAGCCCGGTCCGTGTATGCACTCGATATTTTTAGGCAAAAGCCCCTTTAGCCCATATCGCATAAGCGTGTGAGTATGCCCCCCGCACACTTCCATCATTTTTAGCGGTGTTTTTAGCTCTTTTGCCTTTTCGCAGATTTGCTTAGCTAGAGCTAGGATTGTCTCTCTTTGGCGAAATCCATCTAGCAAAAGCGCGGTGCTTAAGTCTTTGTTAGCTTTTTTGTTTGCTATGGGGCTAGAATCGTTGTGTGGCATTTGTATTTGCTTTTATAAATTGTAGTGGCATTATGGCTTAAAGTTTGCAGGCAATGCGTTATACGAAGTCTCAACCACACTAAAATCAGGCTTTTCGCCCTCATATTTTGCAATATCGCTTTCACCTAATGGCGTCCAAACAAGCGTCTCACCTAGCCAACCATTTTTATCTAGGCTAGCGCGGAGGGTTAGATTTCCGCTAGATTCTATGGTGATTTTTAGGTGGTAAGTCTTGCCATCATCATAGTTATACACTTCGCCACCCTCATAGACGCATTTGTCATTATCCACCTTTGAAAGCCCATAGACAAATACCGCTCCTTTATCCACGCGCTCTCTTAGTTTAGGATTTGGGTTTTTTATGTCTTTTTTGGGTCCGCTACCATCGACATTTGCATAGCCATAGGCATAGATTTTGGTTTTGGCTTGGCTACCTTTGGTAAAAAACTCCACGATACTTTGTCGCCCGCTTTTGCCTATGTGGGTTTTGTAATGCTTAGATTTTACCCCTAGTGAGCATTCTTTTGCTAGGGCTATGCTAGGCAAATACGCACACAAAAACACGCTAGATAAAATCCATAACGCATTTTTGCCCATTTTTTTGCCTATCATTTTTGTTTCTGCATTTTTTTTGCTCGTATGATTTTGTGTATGATTTTGGATTTGTTTCATTTGCGCTCCTTTAGTGTGTGGCTTGTGCTTTGCGCTGTGTTGTATGCTTCATCTATATACTCTTCCTCATCGTCCATATTTTCTATGATTTGTTCGTATAGCTTTATAGATTCTAGGGCAGAATCCGTATCGATTTTGCTCATCACATAGCCGATATGTAGCAACACATATTCGCCGATTTTGACTTCCTCTTGCATCAAATCTAGGCTTGCCTCTCTGCTAACGCCTAGCGTTTCTATCGTGGCGGTATTGCTAGCTTTGTCTATGGCGATGACTTTTGAGGGGATAGCTAGGCACATTTGCACTCCTTTTGATTGGGCTTTGATTTTGGGCTTAGTGTGGTTTTGGTGTTGGTTAATGTTGGCTTAGTGTTGTGCTTTGATTTTAGGCTTTATTTTAGGATTCCAATTAGGATTCTACAAAATCAAAAAATATCAAAAAATCGAAAATCCCTAAAAATCCAAATTCTCTAAAATCTATGTTTAGAATGATACCCTCTCATTTTACAATCAACAATAAATTCGCGCACTTTTTGGATAGATTCTGCATTGCGCTTGCTTACAAGAAATATCGGCACGCCTTTTTTTAGCCGTGATAAATCGCTCCGCACCCGCTCCAAATCAAAGCTAAAATGCTCCAATAAATCGATTTTAGAGATGATAATCGCATCTGCACATAAAAACATCGTGGGGTATTTTAGCACCTTGTCATCGCCCTCTGGCGTGGATAAAAGCACGATATTTATATCCGCTCCTAGATTATAGCTAGCTGGGCAGACAAGATTCCCCACATTTTCGATAAAAAGATATTCGATATTTTCTAAGGCATTGCTAGATTTTAGGCTATTATACGCGCCCTCTATCATAGTGGCATCTAGGTGGCACGCCTCTCCTGTTAGGATTTGATAGGCTTGCACGCCTTTGGCTTGAAGCCTTTTGGCATCGCGATTTGTCTGCAAATCCCCCTCTATGACGGCGAAGCGAAAATCTTGCTCAAAATCAAAGCTAGATTTTACATTGTCTGCATTGTTGTCTAAATCTGCAAGGGATTCTAACAATGTCGTCTTGCCACTGCCTGCCGAACTCATAAGGTTTATCACATATAGCCCATCTTGTGCGTATCGCTCTTTCATTTGGAGGGCTTTTTTGTCATTGTTGCTTAGCACTTTTTTGACTATCTCTACGGACTTGGGGGTTAGATTTGGATTTTGTGTGAATCTCATTGTGGATTTTCCTTTTTTAAATAGTGTCTTGGGCGGTTAGAATGCCAAAAATAAAATCTATGGCATTTTTTAAAACATTGCTTTTTTTTGCAAATCTTAGCCTTTTTGTAGCGAAATTAAACGATTTTTAGCGCGACTGCAAAAAAGGCAAAATCTATGCGACACCTGCATTTCATACAATGCCAAAAAATGCCAAAAAAAAATAGATTTTGCTACAAAAACATCTTTAGAGGATAGTTTTCTTTGCTTGCCTTTTTTAGCTCCATATACGCCACCACCCCTCTCATATCCTCGCTATTTCGGCTAGATTGTATCTCACGCGTAGCCCTATCTATCATTTCTAGCTCTAGCAGGACAAACACAAACGCCTTATGTAGCCGCTCACTCTTATCGCTCAAATCGCTAAAAACCCGTAGCCATTTATCAGGGCTTAGCCCGCTATGCGTGGCTTTTGCTAGCTCCAAATAATCATCGCTATCAAACCCCACCCCATCGCCTAGCGCGATGATTTGGCTAGAATCTAGCGGGCAAGATTCTAGCATTAAGCAAGTTTGCAAGGCATTGTGAAGAGATGGTTTGTCTAAATAATCTTGCACTTCAAGGGCTTTTTTTATCTCTTTTGGCACGCCACCCTCGCAGATGACTTTGAGCGCAAATCGCCTAGCTAGCGTGGGTTTATGCGGGTCTTTTATGACTTCAAGCGCGTTTTTGGCGGATTTTAGCGCGTAGTTTTGCCAATTTTTAATCACAAATGGAGAATCCACCGACAAACGATATTTGTGTATTTCCTCATACTTGCCATTTTTTATGCTAATAAATCGCGCAAAAAGCTTATCTATGCGTGAGTTGCCACATTCACTAGAATCCAAATTTGGCACTAAATCAAAGCGCGAAATAATGAGTGAGAGCGTGCGAAGATGAGGGTTTTTTATCGTATTTGGCGATGGCTTAGCGTATTTGCTAGAAAATCTATCGATAAACTTAGAAACAAAATTTGGGGTAACATTTATCGCATTTGCCACCAAAGAGGCAGTATCTAGCAGTTGATTTTGTAGCTTATTTTGATGAGGATTTTGGCTTAGCTTTGGTAATGTCGTTTTTAGATTTTGGTTTTTGGCATTTGTGCTATGCGTGCTAGAAATGCGTTCGTTTTGCGTAGCCGTTGTATCATTTGCCAAAACTACCTCTTGCAAATCTTGCAAAGATAGCGTTTTTGGCTCATTTTGCGTAGCTTGGTATAAAACTTGGGAAATGAGAGAATCCAAATCCTCATAGTTATTTCTACGAATGATAAGTGAGCGCACCCAGCTATACGCAAAAAATAGCGAACTACAAACAAAAAACACAGCCAAAATCAGCACTATCCACATAGCAAAAGGCAGGCTAATCCCAAATGCGCTATGCTCCTCCCCACCCATACTCATATATGCCGTGATATACACCGCTATGATAAAAAACAACGAAAACAACGCGTAGTATTTATATTTCAACTTCACTCCTTGATTTTGACTTTATCTTTTAGGCTTACAAATTTTGACTTTTTAAGTTTTTTGACTTTTGGCATTCATTTTTGTCGCCATTTTTTGTCGCTCATTTGCACGATAGATTTTATCCTGCCCTATTCACTCCCTACTCGCTTGTTTGTTCGCTAGATTTTAGCTCGCTTGCTTTTTGGGATTTTTCATACACCTCACGACAATCGATACAATACCGCGCGTGTGGCTTTGCCCTAAGCCTATCTGTGCCTATCTCATCATCACACATTTCACAAATCCCATAAGTCCCATCCACAATCTTTTGCAACGAATTTTCAACCTCTTGCAATTCTAAAGCATATTTTTCAATGATTAAACAATCAAGCTGTCCTTGAATATGCGCCACTGCCAAATCGCTACTATCTTTTAGCGCGCTTGAATGCAAATCTTTGATATTTCCATTGCGAGAATGCAAAATCTCTAACAAACTTTTATGCCTACTTTGCAATACTTCTCTAAATTCCCTAATGTCCTTAGGTGCTGGCATTGTTGCTCCTTATTTGTGGTATGGGTGGTGGTGGATAATGCTAAGAGCGCGGTAAATCTGCTCTAGCAAGACAAGTCGGACGATTTTGTGCGAGAAAGTCAAATCACTTAGGCTTATAGCCGTAGTCTTTGAGAGAAACTCATCATCAAATCCATAAGCCCCTGCGATAAAAAAACTTAAACCTCCTTTTTGGGTTTGATTTTGTGTGCCCTGCTCGATAAGTTTAGCAAACTTGATACTATCTAGCTTTATGCCTAGCGGGTGAAGCGCGATAGAATTTAGCTTGGTATCCACAAGCGGGGCTAGGGCTTTTGTGTAGGCGGATTTGACTTGTGAAAAACTTTTATTGCTATGTAGATTTTGGGCTTTTTGTAGCTGTTTGTTATCCCACGATTTTTTGTTGTGTTTGTAGGCGTTTTTTTGGGCATTGTCTATGTCGGTATTAAAGATAGATTCTACGCATATATCAGCATTAAAACTCTTGCATAGTTTTTGGTAATGCCACTCTAGCGGAGTCATAGGCATAGACTTAGATATGGTGTAAAGCGATATTTTCATAGCCATAAGGATTTAGATAGAGACTTAAATCTTTGAGGGTTTTTTTTAGCTCACCCCTTGCCACCACCATATCGATAAGCCCGTGCTCTAGCAAAAATTCCGCCGTTTGAAATCCCTCTGGCAAATCCGCACCAATCGTTTGCTTTATAACCCTAGCCCCTGCAAATCCTATCATAGCCCCGGGCTCTGCTATGATAATATCCCCCAAAAACGCAAAACTAGCACTAACCCCGCCAAATGTCGGGTCTGTAAGCACGGAAAAAAACGGCAATGAATGCTCATTTAAGCGATTTAGCGCGGCAGAGGTTTTTGCCATTTGCATAAGCGAATAAGTGGATTCTTGCATTCTTGCCCCACCGCTTGTAGAAACGATAAGCAAAGAATGCTTTTTCTCACACGCCCTATTGATAGCGCGGACGATTTTTTCCCCCTCTACCGAGCCTAGAGAGCCCCCCATAAACGCAAAATCAAATACCACGATTTGAAAAGGCACTTTTTCTATAAGCCCCTCTCCTGCGATGACAGAGCTAGGACGCCCTGTTTTTTGGGTGTATTTTTTTACCCGCGCTTTATAGCTCTCTTTATCCACAAAATTAAGCGGGTCAATGGGAGCTAGCCCCTTATCATATTCGATAAAACTATCGCTATCACAAAGCAGGGCGATTCTCTCATTTGCAGAGATTCTAAAATGATGATTGCATTTGGGGCAGACTTGCCCGTGCTCATAGACTTCTTTATAATACATTAGCGAGCCACATTTATCGCACTTCACCCAATGGCTTGAAGTGTCTTTGCTACTTCGCTCTTCATCGCGTTTGAGGTTTTTTAGAAAATCTACAAAACCCATTGCTATCTCCTTAAATTCTTGCGTTTTTATGGTTGTTATTTATTTTTTGCAAAATCTTAAATCTAGTCAAAATCCTACCCCAAAATCCTGTGTCAAAATCTTCATCACAAAATTTTGGCAAATCACAAACGCCTATTCCAAAATCGCATTTGAAACTATATCAAAAACTTCTTTATACTTGCTAACGAGCAAAAAGAATGAGCCGTTTTTATCCACTATCTCTTTTGTATGCAAATCCCGAGCCAAAAACTGCCCAGCCATAGCATCATATCGCCTGCTTTTCCCCCCTAGCAACAAAAATCTAGCCTCTAAAGCATACACCCACGATAGCGCACCAGCACCCAAAGAGCGAAATTTGATATGGTGCGTATGTAGTCTTGCTACGATACTAGGATTGCAATAAGCCCGCTCAAAGATTCCACATTTTGGAGGTTGGCTAAAATCCTCACTTGCTAGATTTTGGCACAAAATCTCATCTCTAAAAAAATTTATTTTTTTTGGGCTAGCAGATTTCCCACGCTTCAAACTATCATAAAACACATCGCCACTGCAAAAATTGATAATACACGCTTCTTTTACCGCGCCATTTTCATCGCACAATGCCAAACTAGCACCATAATATGGGATATTTGATTTGTAGTTATCACTGCCATCAAGCGGGTCTAGCACGATAATATCGCTAGATTTCCCAGCGCATTTGATAAACCCACTCTCTTCAGAATCTATACTCCCAATCGCTAGCAACTCTTTGCCAAACTCCCCCTCACATAGCAAATCCGCACCAATGCTTATATCCCCTCCAGCCCCTCTACTATGTCGCACAAACATTTCTTGCCCTCTTTTTGCAAGGATTGGGGCGAGTCGCACACCCGCATTGACACAACCACGCAAAAATTCACTTTGTGCTAGCAAGCTAGAATATGTCATTTTACTTCCTTATAAACCCTTGACAAAACCCTTAAAAAGCACGATTAGCCAAGCACTTAGCACCAAAATATCACACTATGAGCGATAATCCGCATTTATATTCACATAGCTAGGTGTCAAATCACAGCCATAAGCCTTAGCAGATTTTGCCTTTTTGCTAGCCCCCCTGCTTTTCAAATCAGCAACTATCGTAATTTCGCTATTTTTTAGAATCCTTTTTGCCCTTTTTTCATCAATGCTTAAAGCCTCGCCATTTTGCATTATAGCGATATTGCCAGCCTTGCTAGATATGGACAAATCTAGCCTATCTTTTGCAAAATCCACCCCCGCATAGCCCATAGCACAAAGGATTCTACCCCAATTTGCATCATTGCCATACATTGCGCATTTCACAAGGTTTGAGCTAATGATAGATTTTGCTAGCTTTCTAGCTACGCGTTTGCTTTGGGCATTTTGCACGATAGCAGTGATTAGCTTGCTAGCCCCTTCGCCATCTTTTGCGATTTGTCGTGCCAAATCATCGCACACCATTTCTAGCCCTTTTAAGAATGCTTTATAATCCACACTTCTTTCATCTACGATGAGTTCGTTTTTCGCGCTTTTGTTGCTTAGGGCTAGCACCATATCATTGGTAGAAGTGTCCCTATCCACACTTATCATATTGAAGGTATTTTTGGTTACTTTTTTTAGTGCCTGTTGGAGTAGCTTTTGGGAAATATTTATATCTGTGATGATAAATCCAAGCAATGTCGCCATATTTGGGTGAATCATTCCGCTACCTTTGGCTATGCCTGCTATGCGGATTTTTGCGCCATTTTTGCTTCTAAATTCTAATGCGCTTTGCTTTTGGCGTGTGTCGGTTGTCATTATCGCTTTTGCGGTGTTTTGGGCGTTTATTTTGGAGCTAGATTTTGCTTTGGCTAGATTTAGGATTCCTTTTTTTATCTTTGGCATAGGCAAAGGCACGCCTATCACGCCTGTGGAAGCCAAAAGCGTAGCGTGAAAATCTATATCTAGCGCAATAGACGCGCTTAGGGCGGATTCTAGGCAGTCTTTTTTGCCCCTCTCGCCTGTGCAGGCATTTGCATTGCCCGCGTTTATGATGATGGAGTGAAAGTATGGCGTATCTTTTAGCCTAGCGATATTGTGCTCTACGCACGCTGCGCGGACTTTGTTGCGCGTAAAAACGCCCGCTGCTACGCAAGGAAGCCCGCTATAAATCAACGCCATATCAAGTCTATCTTTGTATTTTATCCCAGCTTTGATTCCAGCGTATTCAAAGCCACTTAGGGCTTCAAGCCCATTTTTTAGGATTTTAAAACGATTTTGCGGAGTGTTTTTGTTTTGCGAAGTGCTTTTATTTTGTGGGTTGCTTTGCACATCGTGGGATTTATTTGAGGGGGTTTTTATGGCAGAAGTTTTTGCGTTTTTATTGATTGGTTTTAGATGAAATTTTGCAGAGGTTTTTGGTTTTGTATTGGGGGTTTTTGGGGGGTTTGTAGTCTTTTTTGTGCGTAGATTTTGGATTATTTGGCTTGGGGTTAGCGGTATGGATTTTTTGTTGTTTGGCTTTGAAGTGCTATTCATCGCATATCCTTAAAAAATTTTTCAAAATGTTAAAAAATCGCTACATAAAAAGTCTTTAAAAAACTTTTGGGATTTTACAACATAATGTTTAATTTGGCAATTTTTAGATTTTGCCTAGATTTTTTTTAGCGTGTTTTGCGTATTTAGGCTTAGCTCATAGCGATTTGCATTTGAGCGCAAATCCCAGCCCTGCGTTTTCCAAAACGCATTGCCGACTAGATTTTCACTAAAAGCGATTAGGGCTATGGAGCTAATCTTTTCCCTTCTAAATCCCTCTAGCGCATACGCCACCATCGCTTTGCCTATGCCACGCAGTCGGTAGTCTTTATGCACGCAGGCGTGGTAAATGCTACCATAGCGTCCATCGTGCCCGCATAAAATGCTACCCACAATTCTTTTATGCGCGATTTTTCTATGCTCGATTTTTTTATTTGCATTCTTTGTATGTGCGTTTTTAGAATGCACGATTTTAGAATGTATCTGCCCTAGCTCATCTTTTTTATGCAAATCTAATCTTTGCTTTTTAAAATCGCTAAAATCCTCACATTGCGCGACAAAATCTACATTTGCACCAAAATTTTCGCCACTAGATTTTGCGCTAGATTCGCTCACTTCAGCTACCACACTTAGATTTGGATTTCTTTGCAAAAATCGCTCCACCCCCTCATAAGAATCATCTACACTGCGGATATAAAACCCCTCGATATGCTCCCACAAATGCGCCACACTCTCATAGTCATCGATTCTCATCGGGCGAATCTGTATGTTTGGGATATGTGCGTTTGTGGGGGTTTGTGAAATTGGCATTTTAGATTCTTTTGATAAAAGCTATGGAAACATCGGCGCAGATTCTAGTCCGCTTGCCTCATCGATACCAAAGGCTATATTCATATTTTGCACCGCCTGCCCAGCTGCACCTTTGATTAGGTTATCTAGGGCGGTGGTTATGATTATGCGATTGGTGCGCAAGTCAAAAAATGGCGCAATATCCACAAAATTACTCCCCTCTACCCAGCGCGTTTGTGCGGTCATACTTTCCTCCAAAATCCGCACAAATTTTTCCCCCGCATAAAAATCCTTATAAACTTGTGTTAGCAAGTTTTTAGCAGAATCTTTTTTGCTAGATTCTGCTTGTTGCAATTCACGCGCAAAATCCGCACTTGGAGTAGCATAAATACTTGCAAATATCCCTCGATTCATCGGCACAAGATGAGGG
Organism: Helicobacter sp. T3_23-1056; assembly: GCF_053654535.1. Classification (NCBI taxonomy): domain Bacteria; kingdom Pseudomonadati; phylum Campylobacterota; class Epsilonproteobacteria; order Campylobacterales; family Helicobacteraceae; genus Helicobacter; species Helicobacter sp. T3_23-1056. The sequence continues at coordinate 108,125 of NZ_JBSIUU010000006.1, forward strand.
GTAAAGCTAAGGGTGATATTTTGCCCTGCTAGGGTTGAGATGGCTTGCTCTATCTCGGGCGTGTGGCGATGAGAAGTGATGCCATAAGCTTTAAAATTTTCCGCCACTTCGCAAAAAAGATTGTCCATTTTTGCACTTCTACCCGCACCAGAGACGCCAGATTTTGCGTCAATGATTATGCTAGAAATGTCTATTTTTGGGCTAGATTTTGGGCTTTTTTTCTCGCTTAACTTTTTTTCGCTTAGTAATGGCGCAAGGGCTAAAATAGAGCAAGTAGGATAACACCCCGGATTTGCGATAAGCCTAGCAGATTTTATACTATCTCTATTTAGCTCACAAAGCCCATAAACAGCTTCTTTTAGCAGTTTTTGATTGCTATGTGCGGAGTGATACCATTGCTCAAAAACGCGTGGATTTTTTAGTCGAAAATCCGCACTCAAATCAATCACCTTTGTAGAATCTAAAATCCCCTCATCTAAAATCTTTGCGCAAAAATTATGCGGCGTCGCACAAAAAAGCACATCTATTTGCTTTGCTAAGCTAGCTAGATTTTCGCCATTTACGCATTTGATAGGCAAAATCTCAAAAAAGTTTTGATACGCTTTGAAATAAGACTGCCCATCAAAACTTTGCGAGCCAAGCCACATAATGCTTGCATTTGGGTGAGAGACAAGCAAGCGCACTAGCTCATTTGCCGCATAGCCACTTGCGCCTAAAATCCCTATTTTAATTTTATTTTTTTGGATTTTGTTTTTTGGGATTTTGTTCGTTTTGATTTTGTTTGTTGGTGTTTTTGCTTTTTTTGATGAATGTGTATTTTGTGTATGTGCCATATTGTGCCTTGCTGTGCGATTATCTAGGCTGTGCCACTTAGATTTGTAAATCAAAATTATATATCAAAAATATGCTTTTTGGGTTTTTTCGTGCGAAGTATTAAACAATGCCTACAATATGGGCTAAATCATAGCGCATCACGCAAAAATCTACATTACAAAAAAACATATTTTCTAAATCAAAAATTTTTAAAACCCAAGCCCGATTTCTAGCATTGTGCTGATATTTTGCGTGCGGGGATAATACACATCGCTAGCACCGCCAAAAGCGACTTTGCGCGAAGAATCTACATAATGATAAATCACACTTAGCCTGCCATACCAAGATTGTTTTTTTATATTTAGATTATTTCCAAAAAGTCCGATAAATGCCTTTGCTTCGTGGCTGTTTTGATTTATGCGCGAGGTAGTGTCATTTGTTTTATGCACTCTTGTGGGGAAATGTGGATTTGGGCGATTAGAGCTAAATTCTCTAAAAATATGAGAACCATAAACAATATAGCCATACGAGATGCCATACTCTAGCCCGATAATGTCATTTAAATGTCGCATACTTAGTAGGCTTGTGCCAAGTGAGAGCAAGGTCGTGTATGGGAGATTAGATTCTACTTCGTAAAGATTTGCACGAAATGAAGTAAAAATATCTATAAAAATGGGCTTCTCTAGCTGATATGCGTTTATGCCTGTGTGCACCGTAGCACTAATATTAACATTTGCAGAATTGTTGGCAAGGTTTGGCATCACGCTTTGTGCAAGATTAGATTTTATGCCCGCTCCACCCAAACCAAAATCCATATCCACCCCAAAGCTAAACCACTCTTTCCACCTGCGAAAACGCACCGCCAAATATGCCCCACCCTGCGTTATGTTTGGATTTGATTGCGCTGTGCTATGATGGGCTACATAGCCACCTATGCCCACTTTGTAGTCATTGCACCATAAGTCATTGCAAGAATAGCTTATCGCCAAAGTGCCAAAGCAAAAATGCGACAAAACTAAGTAGCCCAAAATCTTATAAAACCTATGGATTCTCATTTGTGGATTCCTTTGATTTTTTTGGTGCAGTTTTTATATATGCCATATTGTAGCCTTATTTACTTTTTAGCAAATGCCTAAAAAATGCACTTATAAACAGTCTTAAAATGATTTTATTTATCTCAATGCTTTGTCATTATTTGTCATTAAAAAAGCTGAAAAATTCTGTCATTGCCACGCTCATTTTGCAGGCGGATTTTGTGTAAATCCGCGTGGCAATCCACCCTCCGATCGTCATTGCGAGCAAAACACAAGACTTGCGTGGCAATCTATAACCAAAAATTACAAAAAAGCGTTATTTGGCATTTTTTTAATTGTGGATTGCCACGCATTGCGTTGCAATGCTCGCAATGACGGCATTGAAAATTCTCTCAATAACGCAAGCATTTGTCATACTTAAGCGAAGCGAAGTATCTCAAAATATAAAAAAAACAGAGATACTTCGCTTTCTACGAAAACTCAATATGACAAAGATAGAGATACTTCGTTTTTTTGCAAAGCCTTCGTATGACAATGTTTGCTAGTCATTGCGAGATTTTGCGACTTTGTAAGAAGTTGCAAAATCGTGGCAATCCACTCTCCCATCGTCATTGCGAGCAAATGCGCTAGCATTTGCGTGGCAATCTATAAAATCAAAATCACAAAATCTAATAAATCCCCTCTATCTCAACTATCCCAAAATCCAAAATATCCCCCACAGATTTTGCGCATCAAAACACGCCAAAACAAACTAAATGCGGTTTTTTAGTATCGCCACAGTTAGCCCATCTTCTATGAAATATTTATTTGCCACCGCCTGTATATCCTCCAAAGTAAGATTTGCAAACCTCTCCTCATACTCAAGCAATGGCGTAAGATTGCCCATCACCAAATACCGCCCAAAGATTCCTGCTACCGAGCTAGCTTTGTTTAGCCCAAATACAAAATTTGCACGCATATTGACTTTGACTTTGTCTAGCTCTTTTTGCGTGATTTTGCCCTTTTTTACCCGCTCCAAAATCGCTAAAATCTCTTTTTGTAGTTTCTTTGCCTCCACGCCTGCATTACCCGCCGCCATAAGCATAAAAATCCCACTATCTTTTAACGCCATAGCCGAAGCAGAGACTTCACTAGCGATATTTTTTTTATCCACTAGCTCGGCATCTAAGAGGGCTGATTTGCCACCGCTTAGGATTTCAGCTAGCGCGGATAATGCCACTTGGTCTTTGTCCTCAAAATTTGGGATTTTATACCCCATAAGTAGCCATTCTATCTCACTCTCTTTTTTTACGATGACTTCGCGGTAGCCATCTTGGGCAGGCTCTATGATTGCGGGGCGGGGGACTTGATTTTGGGCGTTTTGTGTTAGATTTTGGCTATGTTCTTTTTGGCTATTTTTTGGGGCATTTTTGATTTTATTAAAATGCTTTTTTGCACTCTCAAATACGATTTTTGGCTCTATATCGCCTGCGACTACGACTATGGCGTTATTTGGCTGATAATACTGCTGATAAAACTCCCTTATATCGCCTATATCCCAGCCCAAAATATCCCCCATAAATCCGATGGGCGTCCAATGGTATGAATGGTGCAAAAACGCGGTATTAAAAAACCGAAAATACAGATACCCCACAGGCGAATTATCCGTCCTCCACCTACGCTCTTCAGCCACCACTTGTCGCTCGGGCTGAAATTCCTTATCATTTAGGCTTAGATTTTCCATAAGCTCTGAAAAAAGCTCCAAAGATTTATCCACATTTGCCGCACTTGATTTGATGTAGTATTGCGTGTAGTCAAAGCTCGTAGCCGCATTATTTGTGCCACCAAAACCTTTTACTATTTCATCAAATTGCCCAGCTTTTAGATTCTTAGTAGATTTGAAGCTCAAATGCTCTAGCATATGGGCTATGCCGCTTTTGCCCATCACCTCATCTCTAGAGCCGACTTTATAAAATACATTTGTCTGTATCACACCGCTTTTGTTATCAAGCGGGATTACGACTACTTCTAGCCCGTTTTCAAGTCTTATTTGCTTAAATTGGGGCAACGCGCTTTTTGCTTTTGCTACGCTATTTTGTGGATTTGCACCTGCGATACTCATACATACTCCTATCATCAGCATTATTTTTTTTACGCATTTATTCACTAGGATTCTCCTTGATTTTCCTTAAGATATTTGCCTTAAGATTATAAATAAAATCGCCATTCTAACCAAAATGAGAAAACACACTAGAATCTTAATATGATAAGTTTGGAAAATATCGTGCATAAAATTGATGATTTTGATGAATGCAAGATTTTGACAAGATTTTGTAACATTTAGATTTTGAATCAAAAACATAGACTAACTCTTATAAACATTTATAAACATTTTACAAAAATCGCGCATAAACTTAGCACATAGCCATAAATCACAATGTCTAAAATCTAATGCAATAAAAGCGGGCAAAAGCAACAATCAAAATACCTTTGCCCGCCTAAATTTACGCATTTTATGATTTTGTGCTAGGGCGTCTTGTGCGCGTGGTGGTGCTTTTTTTGGTAGTAGAAGTCGTGTGCTTTGTGGTAGATTTTGCCCTAGATTTTTCCGCAGTGGCAGGGCTTTTTTTCGCACTCTTTTTGTCGTTTGTCTCATCGGCAAAAAGAGAATCTATGTCGATTTTATGTTTGTGGGCTTTTTTGTCCCCTTTATCATCTTTGCTTGCTTTTTTGTCTTTTTTGTGCTTGACTTCATCGTGGCTTTGTTTTTGTAGTCGTTTTTTGCCCTTTTTGCCTAGCTCTGCGCCTATCGCCTCGCCTATGTTGCTAAATCCATCGGCTTTCAAAAATATCTCTAGCTCTTTGTTGATAGTGCTACAAAGCGTAGGACCCTCATAAATAAACGCCGTATAAACCTGCACAAGACTAGCTCCTAAGCGCATTCGCTCATATACATCTCTAGCACTTGATATGCCACCTACCGACATTATCACCCCCCTGCCAAAAAACGCATTTGCAAGCTCACGCAACACTTCCAAACTTTTTTCTTTTAGCACCTTGCCACTTATGCCACCATTTTTTGGGCTAGCTAGCAGGGTAGAATCTGTCGTGGTGTTTGTCGATATGATTCCGCTAGCACCGCTTGCTAGCGCGCTATCACAGACTTTTAGCATTTTGTCTATGTCTAAATCTGGGGAAATTTTTAAAAACACAGGTTTTTTGGTGTGCGTTTGTGCCATCGCAAATAGTTCTTTGACAAATTTTTCATTTTGCAAATCACGCAGTTTAGGGGTATTTGGCGAAGAAAGATTGAAAACATAATAATCCCCCACTTTTAGCACATCTTTTAGGGCGTCTTGATAGTTATAGAGAGAATCTTTGATTTCGACATCTTTGTTTTTGCCTATATTTACGCCGATAGGTATGCTAAATGGGTGGTATTTTTGTATATTTTTGGCAAATTCTTGGCTACCGCAGTTGTTAAACCCCATTTCATTTTGGAGGCTTTCCTCATCAATATGGCGAAAAAGTCTAGGCTTTGGGTTGCCTGCTTGAGGGATTTTGGTAATCGTGCCAAGCTCTAAAAATCCAAACCCTAGCGCACCAAGTGCTTTCACCATCTCGCCATCTTTGTCAAACCCCGCAGCAAGCCCCACAGGATTATAAAAATCCATTCCGCAAACTTTGGTTTTTAGCATTTGGGATTTGTATCCACCGCTTATTTTTAGCAACAAATCATCAGCAAAGGGAATATCAGGCAGTTTGTGAAGCACTGCTTTGACTAGGCTATGCGCTCTCTCTGGGTCTAGCTTAAAAAGCACGGGACGGATTTTTTGGTATAGGCTCATTTTGTTTCCTTATGTTTGGGATTTGAAAATCTAAGGCGTATAAACTAATCTAAGTCCTACGATAAGGCATTGCAAAAACGCGTTGTTGCAACGATTTTAAGCAAAATCTTTACTTGCGCCAAAATCTTTATTTACACAAAAATCTTTTACTTACAACAAAATCCTTATTTGCACAATGCCTAAATTTACAGAATCGATTTTGCATTTTTGTCATTTTTTAGCCCAAAATCTTAGCAAAATCTTTATGCAAAATCTACAAAATCGCTTCAAAGTCTAATAAAAATTTTAAGATTCTCCCACCATTCGTTGCAATAATTTTTTTGCTTTGGTATTTTGGGCAGATTCTTTTTTGACAGATTTGCTCGCTTCATTGACAAACCTTTCATACACCACTTGCGAAGAGATAGGATTTTCTTTTGGAGTTGGGATTTTTTTATACTCGCCATCGCTTTGTAGCTGGTGGATTTGGACATTATCGCTTAGCTGAATATTTACGATTTCTATTAGCTTATCAGCGATAGTTTTGTTTGTCGCAGGGGTTAGTAGCTCGACTCTGCGCTCCAAATTTCTAGGCATCAAATCCGCGCTTGCAAAAAATACTTTTTCTTTTGAATGCGCAAAATAGTAGATTCTAGCGTGCTCTAAATATTTGCCAATGATAGAAAACACACGGATATTTTCGCTTAGTCCCTTTACATTTGGTCGCAGACAGCATACCCCGCGAATGATTAAATCTATCTGCACGCCCGCTTTTGAGGCGACATATAGCGCGTCTATGACATCTGTATCCACTAGCGCGTTTGCTTTTAGGATTATCCGTCCTTCTTTGCCAAAACTAGATTCTGCTTTGATAAGCTCCAAAATCTTTGGCTTTATCTGCGTGGGCGCGGTAAATAGCGTTTGAAGTTTGCTTTTGTAAGAACTACCTGTGGATAGCGAATGAAAAAACTTAATCGCATCATTTCCAATGTCTTTGTTTATGGTTAGCAGGCTAATATCCGTGTAGATTTTTGCCGAAGCGGTATTGTAATTCCCCGTGCTTAGATGGACATATTCGGTTAGCTTATCGCCTACTTTTTTGATGACAAGGGCGATTTTGGCGTGCACTTTTAGCCCGGGCACTCCATAGATGACATGCGCTCCAGCAGATTCTAGCGCACGCGCCCAATGCAAGTTATTTTCCTCATCAAATCTAGCTTTTAGCTCGACAAGCACCGTTACTTGCTTATCCTCTGCTGCTTGAATCAATGCTTTGACTATGGGAGAGTTTTTGCCCACGCGATAAAGCGTCATACGAATAGATAGCACATTTGGGTCTTTTGCAGCGGTTTTGATAAAATCCACCACAGGGTCAAAACTCTCATAGGGGTGAAACATCACAATATCTTGAGATTCTATCGTATCTAGGATATTTGACTCGCTATCGATAGGTGGCAAAGATTTTGGCACAAAAGGCGCAGAGCCAAGATGAGCAAAATCTTTTGCCCCCACTAGCTCCCAAAGCGTGCCTAGATTTAGCAAAATATTATACGAATAAATATCTTCTAGCGGAATCTCTACTTGCTTTTGGACAAAATCTTTTAGCTCTTTTTTGCCCTCGCCCACTTCAAGTCGCGTGATTTCCCCTCGCTTCCTCGCGCGCAAAGATTCACTCATAAGCTGCATAAAATCATCGGCTTCATCTTCCTCGATTTCAAAATCTGCATTGCGCGTAACGCGAAACGGAATATAATGCTCCACGCTATGCCCCAAAAACAGCTCTGAAGCAAACTCCCCTACGATACTCTCCACAGGGACAAACACGCCTTTATCGATTTCGACAAATCGCTTTAGCACGCGCGGGATTCGTATGATTCCGTATTTGATTTCTTTGGTTTCGTTGTTTTTTAGCTCGATAACGATACCAAAGCTAAGGTTGTTTAGATGAGGGAAAGGGTGCGTAGAATCCACCACGATAGGAACGATGATGGGGTAAAGATAGTTGATAAAATAATCGTGCAAGGCGATTTTTTGGGTTTTGTTTAGCTCATCTAGGTTTTTTACTTTTAGCCCCTGCTTATCAAGCGCGTTTTTTATCTCTCCAAAAAGTTTTGACACTTCTGCTTTTTCGCTATGGATATACTCCCTTATGGCGTTTAGTTGCTGCAAAGCAGTGAGTTTGTCTGCGCCCACTTTTGTGATTCCGCTTGCATAGAGCCTTTTTAGCCCCGCTACGCGAATCATATAAAACTCATCAAGATTTGTCCCATAAATCGCTAAAAATTTTAGCCTATCAAGCAATGGCAACTCTGCCCTGCGAGATTCATTTAGCACACGCGAATTAAACCTTAGCCACGATAGCTCTCTGTTGAAGTATTTTGTATCGACTATTTCCACGCTAAAACTCCTTATGTATGATTTTGTATTGGCATATTTGAAGCGATTTTTGATGCGTCTTGCTAGCCACTTACTCGCCTATATCGCACGATAATCGCTACAAACGCCAATACATAACGCAAAACCTAATCCCATAATTCTACCCTAAAATCTACAAAAAATAAGCAAATCCAAAAATAAATAAAGTTAAAAGAAGTTTTGGATTTTGATGATTTTGTGTGAAAAATGTGAGGTTTGGGGAATGAAAAAAAAGTGCTAGAATCAAATGTCTATGGCAAATAGTAGCCAAATGTTAATGGCAAATATTTCAAAACTAGATTTTGCCAAGAAATTGTGCTAAGAAATTTTGCTAAGAAATTTTGCTAAAATGAAAGAATCAACCGCGTAAAGTGTGTCTAAATACATTTATGATTTTTTATATTAAATTAGCTTAACTAAACTTAAATTAAATTTGGGCTCAAATCCACCTCAATCAGTTTATTTCTTGTTATTTTTGTGCCAAGATTTTATACAAATCTTGCCCATTTCTTACCATTTGATTTTGGTGTTATCGCCCTTCATTTGATAGATTTTATTTTAGTCAAAAATATAAGAAATTTAGAATCTCTATTTGCGATAAATCACGCAAAAACGCAAGACACGCGCACCAAACTACACGCAATGTTGAAATTTTGTATCAAAAATGCAAAAAATTGTCTAAATTCAAATTCAAAAAAATACGGCTAGCGCAATAACCATAAATTTTTATACAAAATCCACCTTAACCGCACTTGAATGCAAAATCTATTTATACTTTTGCAAAGATTACTACGCCATTTGTCCCGCCAAAACCAAATGAATTGCTCATAACCGCTTGTATGTTTGCCTGCCTTGCGACATTTGGGATATAGTCTAAATCGCATTGTGGGTCTTTGCTCTCTTGGTTGATTGTGGGGGGCAATACTCCCTCATTCATCGCCATTATGGATATGACGGCTTCTATCGCGCCTGCTCCACCTAGACAATGCCCTATTTGCCCCTTTGTAGAGCTTACAGGTGGGACGCTATCTTTGCCACCAAAAACCTTTTTCAAAGCCATTGTCTCATACAAATCATTATATGCGGTGCTTGTGCCGTGCGCATTGACATAGCCGATTTTTATCTCGCCATTGCCATTTGTGCTAGCCCAAGAGTTTGCCATAGCGATTGCAGCTTTCATAGCGCGATATGCGCCCTCGCCCTCTGGGGCTGGCGTAGTGATATGGTTTGCATCGCCACTCTCGCCAAATCCCACCACTTCAGCGATAATATTTGCACCTCTTGCCTTTGCCGCTTCGTATTCTTCTAACACAAGCGCACCCGCACCCTCTCCCATTACAAATCCATTTCTCTCTTTGTCAAATGGTCTAGAGGCTTTTTGAGGTTCGTCATTGCGCTCGCTTAGGGCTTTCATAGCGGCAAAGCCACCGATTCCCACAGGGCAGATAGTGGATTCTGCACCGATGACTAGCATTCTATCTGCACCATTTAGCATTATGGTTTTTGTAGCTTCGCTTATGGCGTGAGTGCCTGCCGCACAGGCTGTTACGCTCGCTAGATTTGGTCCTTTGATACCAAACTCGATAGAAGTAAAACCGCCTAGCATATTTACAAGCGCGGAGGGGATAAAAAACGCACTAATTCGTCTAGGTCCTTTATCAAAACACGCGATAGAATTTTTTTCGATATTTACAAGCCCGCCTATGCCCGCACCCGAGCTTACGCCAAATCTCTCTGCAAGACTTTCATCGATTTTGCCTTCACTACTTAGTAGCCCGCTCTCCCTCATCGCTTCTTTGCAGGCTTTTAATGCTAGCTGGATAAACCTATCTGCTTTTTTTACTTCTCTAGGGTCTAGGACTTCTTCTGGGTTAAAGCCCTCGATTTCAGCGGCGATTTTCACAGGGAAATCGCTCGCATCAAAGCTAGTGATATGCCTTATACCACATTTTCCATCTATGATAGCCTTAAAAGATTGTGCTTTATCAAGCCCTACGGCATTTATCATACCAATGCCTGTTACGACTACGCGTCTCATACTGCTCCTTACACATCTAAATGCAAAATCTTAATACAAAATTTTTCTAAGATTTTCTGTCATTTTAAGCAATCTGTGCCACACAAAAACACCATAAAATCACAGAATATCTTAGTTAGCAAAAATTAGCAAAATCAACTAGCCTAACGCAAAAATCAAGCAATCACAAAAACCAAAGCAACTAAAAACTGCCTAAAGACATATCCCTAAACACAATTTTAAACTTGCCAAAGCCACTAGCCCAATGCCACAAAACCGCTTGAGGCTAGCGACAAATCGTTTTGCGATGCCCTACCAAAATCTACTCACAAAAATTGTTTGCAAAATCCACTTGCAAAATCTGCTTACAAAAATCTACTTAATAAGATTCTTATCTCGCTTAAGATTCTTGCTAAGATTAAGGTAGAGAAAGCTGTGCTATTTTTTGTTTGCTTCGATAAAAGCTACAACATCGCCAACTTTAGAGATTTTGTTTGCCTCTTCATCAGGGATTTCTACGCCAAATTTTTCTTCCAATGCCATTATCAGCTCGACAACATCAAGAGAATCCGCGTTTAAATCGTTGGTAAATTCTGCTTCAGGCGTTACTTTGTCAGCCTCGACACTTAGTTCCTTTACGATTAGTTCCTTTACTTCGTCAAATAAAGCCATTGTATGCTCCTTAAGTTTTGTTAGTGCGGTATTTTAGCAAAATTTTTTTACAATTTACACCAAAAAAGCAAAACTACATATATAAACCACCATTTACTTTTAGCACTTCGCCCGTGATATAGCTCGCACTATCGCTTAGCAAAAACGCCACTGCTTCAGCGACTTCGCTACTTTCTCCAAATCTAGCTAGAGGGATATTTTTTTTGTAGCCATCTTTGACTTCTTCGCTTAGGGCTTGGGTCATATCTGTGGCGATAAAGCCCGGCGTTACGCAGTTAAATCGCACATTTCTAGGCGCGCCCTCATAGGCAAAACTTTTGCTCATCGCTATCATTCCTCCCTTGCTAGCAGCGTAGTTTGTCTGCCCAGCATTGCCCCGCTCACCGATGATAGAGGCGATATTTACCACCGCGCCAAATCTCTGCTTGCCCATTATTTTTAGGGCTTCACGCGAGCCGATAAAGCTAGATTTTAGGTTTGCATCAATCACAGATATAAAATCCTCTGTTTTCATGCGCATTGCTAGTTTGTCATTGGTGATTCCCGCATTATTCACAAGATAGCTTAGCTCGCCATCACTCTGCACTATGGCATTTAGCCCCGCGACAAACCCCTCTTCATTGGTTACATCAAATTCTATCACAGCGGCTTTTCCTCCGCTAGATTCTATCTCGCTTTTTAGGGCGTCTGCTATCTCTGGCTTACTGCGATAGTTTATCCACACTTTTAGTCCATAGCCTGCAAGCGTGCGGGCGATTTGCGCTCCGATACTTCGCGATGCTCCTGTGATAAGCACATTTTTTCCGCTAAATTTCATTGTTATCCTTTTTGTTGATTTTGGGTTTGGCAGATTTTGTCATCTTACTTTTGCACAAATTATGCGCACCCATTTTTAAAACACAAAATCCTAGCTAAAAATAAATAATTTTTTGCAATTTTTATTTCAAAAAATTATCGCTATTTTTTTCTCATTTTCTCCATTATCGCCCCTCTTATTTCCCCTCAAAGATTAGATTAAAATCATCAAAAAGTTCATCTAGTTTTTGTAGATTTTGGGCGTGCGTGGTGCTATTTTGTGGATTTTGAGCCAGATTTTGGGCAGATTTTTGGGCAGGATTTTGGATAGGTTTTTGGCTAGGTTTTGTGGTAGATTTTGGATTAGATTTTTCATTATTTGCTAGCATAGTTTGCGTTTCGCTAGATTGTGCTTGGATTTTGATAGGCGATATGGGTAGCTCGATAAAATCATCATTATCAAATTTTGGCTTAGGTGTATCTTTTTTTGGCTCGATAAATGGCTTTATAGGTGGTATCTTTTTTTGTTCTTGTTGTGGTGGTGGGGTTGCGTTGCTAGGGGATTGTTTGGGTGGTTTTGTGGATTTTGTAGGGCTAGATTGGGGGGTATTTTTGCTATCTTGTGTTTGTTTAGAATCCTTATATTGATTTTGTGCGTTATTTTGTGGCGTATTTTTCGCATTTGGAGGGGTTTGAGGGGTGGTTTGATTTTGATTTTTTTCTATTTTTTTAGCGTTTTGAAGTGTTTTAAAAGTCTGCTCTAATTGCTTATTTTTATCCTCTATCTCTACAAAAAGGCTTTGATTTTTTACCCTTGAGTAGCGCGGTATATAGCCCTCTAGCGCACGCATTTTTTTGCTTACGCTGTTGTAGTAGGATTCTGCTAGGGCGTTATTTTCTTTGTCTTTTTGCCATTTAAAGCCTTTGTTATAAGATTTTATAGTGTTTTTGTGGTTGCCTTTGTGGTATTTTTGCCAATACAGCAAAGTATCAAGGGCGATTTGGCTAGCAAAGAGGCGATTATCAATTAGCATTTGCCCCATCACATTGCGCGTAAAAGCGTTGTCCTCATACTTTGAATAATACTTTAGCACCACAGGAATATGCGCGTGATATAGCCCCGCACTAGGGTCTGAAAAATTCATCATATACACCCCCGCACAGCTCTCTTGCCACGCGATAGCCGCAAGCGTGTAGCCCATTCCGTGAGGTGCGCCAAAATTATACGCATAGATGATATTCTCCCGTTGGATTTTGCTAAATTTTTTTGGCTCTACGCATTCATATTGTGGAAATGTCGCAGGCTCTGGCTTTGTGTGGCTTGCGCTATGGTTTGCCCTCACTTCGCTTATACACAGCGCAAATATCCCAAATGTCGCAAAAAGCGAGTAAAAAAGAAGCGTTAGGATTTTGGGCTTGGCGATTTTGTTTAGATTGCTACTATTTTTTGCCTCTATCGCCCCTGCATAAGCCAAATCTTGCAAATGCGCATTTGAGGGGTTTAGCGATGATTTTGATAGTTTTTGCAAAGAAGTTTTTTTGTTCATAAAATAGAGCCTTTTTGATTTGATTTGCTACAATTACGATTTTTATGCAACTGCATTTGACTTGCGAAATGATTTTTATCTTAAACCTTTAAGGAATCCACAATGCCAACACAAGAGCTACTAATCGAAATTCTCACCGAAGAGCTCCCAGCAATCCCATTTCTAAAAGAATGGCAACATATCCCTAGCAAATGGAATGCCAAAATGGCAGAATCTAGGCTAAAAGCAGATTTTAAGCTACATTTTACCCCACGCAGAATCGCTATTTTTTCCCGCTCTTTTCCCACGCACACCGATGATGAGACAAAAGAATTTTTTGGTCCCCCATTGCATATCGCATATACAAACGGCGATAAAAATCAAGGGCTTAGCAATGCAGGACAAAGCTTCCTAAAAAAAGCCCAAATCAGCGAAAATGAAATCCAAGACACCACAAAAGACGGAAAAGAAGTGCTATACGCAAAGCAAGTGATAAAAGGCGTAAAATCTTGTAAGATTTTGCCAAAGATTATTGGGGAGTTTTTAGCAAGTCTAAATTTTGGAAAATCTATGCGTTGGGGGGATTGCATACAAAATGGCGGGGTTAGCTTTATCCGCCCGATTGTAAATATTATGATTTTGATAAATGGCAAGCGTATAAACCCGCTAGAATCTAGCGAGGATTTTAGTGGATTTGGCGAGATTTTGCATTTTGGGCAGGGCTATCTTAGCGCGACAAAAATGCACCGCGACAAAGGCTTTGAGTGGGTGGAAATAAGCGGGATTGATGATTATTTATCAAAGCTAGAATCTAATGGCGTAGTTTTAGATGAAAATGAGCGAAAAAAGCGGATTTTAGCGCAGATTAAAGAAATTGAAAAAAAAGAGAAAATCAAAGTCAAAGATGATGGGGATTTATTAGATGAGATTGTGGCGATTACAGAGTATCCTACCGCGCTTTTGGGGAGTTTTGAAAAAAGATTTTTAGATTTGCCAAAAGAGGTGATTCAAACTTCAGCAAGAGAAAATCAACGCTATTTTGTCGCACACAGCGAGCCAAAAAACGAGCTTTGCAATCACTTTATTTTCGTGGCAAATTCGCTCACACACGATTATGCCCCCATAATCAAAGGCAATGAAAAAGTCCTAAAAGCAAGGCTTAGCGATGCGGAGTTTTTTTATCACAATGACTTAAAAAAGCCTTTTAGCGATGAGAGAAGCGAAGAGAAGCTAGATTCTATCGCATTTGTAGATAATCTAGGAAGTATGCTAGATAAAACGCGCAGGGAGCGCGCTATCGGCGCGTTTTTAAGCAAATACTATGGATTAAGCGAGGCTGAATCTAGCAATGTCGATTTGGCATTGCGACTTAGCAAGGTGGATTTGCTTAGCGAAATGGTGGGGGAATTTCCCGAATTGCAAGGGATTATGGGGGGGTATTATGCAAAGCAAGCGGGGCTAGATTCTAGCATTTGCGAAGCGATAAAAGAGCAATATCAGCTAGCAGGGCATAACTACCATAGCAAAATCAGTGCTATAAGCGCGATGAGCGCGAAATGCGATAGTCTTTTTTCGCTTTTTAGCATAGGCAAAATCCCAAGTGGCTCAAAAGACCCATTTGGCTTGCGCCGCGCTGCAAATGTCATTTTAAAAATCGCGTTAAATGATTTGTTAGATTTTAGTTTGTCGCTAGAATTTTTAGGCGAGATTTTTAAAGCTGTGGGTGCAAGCACAAAATCTGGCTACAAAGAGTTTGATTTAGTAGCGTTGCAAGAGTTTTTTATCGAGCGATTAGAATCGATTTTTAGGGAGGATTTTGGCATAAGCACGCAGGTTTTTAGAAGCGTATCAAAAGGGGAAAATAAGCAAATCCAAGCGATGAGAGATAACGCCCTAGCCCTCCAAGAACTGCTAAAAAGAGATGACAAAGAGAGCTTAATCGCGGTATTTAAGCGCGTGGCAAATATCACAAAAGATATGGGAGAATCTAGCACAAAATCTAACACAAAATCTAGCACGGCTGGCACAAAAAATCCGCAAAAAGATAGCAAAATAGATTCTATTCTCATAGATTCTAGCCGCATAGATTCTAGCCTTTTTGCGCACGATGCGGAGAGAGATCTTTTTAGCGCGTTTGATGGCATTTGCAAAGCAAAAGACACATACCAAAATCCAAAAGATTTTTTAGAAGCACTTTTTAGCCTAAAATCGCTTTTAGAGAAGTTTTTTGACGCTGTGCTTGTAAATGATGAAAATCCCAAAATCCGCGCAAATCGCAAAGCTCTAATGTTTAAGATTTATAGTGAATTTAAGCAAGTGGGGGATTTAAAAGAGCTAGCGATTTAGGGCGATTTAAGATTTTGCTATCTATCAAGCTATCAAGCAAAAAATAGGCTAAACGGAGTTTATAAAAGTATGCAAAAAGCGATAAATGCGTCATTTGTGCTATGCTACCTTGTGCTAGGAAATATATCGCTAGCAAATCCCATAAATCTAGCCCAAACCGTCCAATCGCAAGAAACAATACAAACAACACAATCACAAGAAACAAATGCAGACTTAAACGCAACGCAAGATTTCACAGAGCCAAATTCAAACACAGAACAACAAGAACCAAACCCCACACCAACGCCAATCCCCACACCGCCCCCCACGCAAAATCCGCAAAACAAAAAAGCGTGGAATATCCTCCAAACCCGCCAAAAAGAGCCAAACAAACCACAATTTGGAATCAAAGAATCCTACCGCCAAAGCGCAGAATCAAACAAATTTGAATATAAGCCTTTTGATGCCGCACCTGATTATGAGACAAATTTTTATACAGATTCTGCACGCAAAATCCAAACCCAGCAAACCCAGCCATACTTTGAGCTAGGCAAATTTTTGCGCTTAGAAAATATCGAAATCTCTTCATTTACCACTTATGCAAATATCCGCTCAAAGTCTTTATCTGCGGTGCTAGGCGATAGATTTGAGAGCGGATATAGCGCGATTTTTGGGCGATTTACCTTTGAGACACCAAAACTATGGGGAATCTATCTAGGTGGCACGCTATCAGCCCTAGCGCATTTAGGCGATATAGGGCGCAAAGACACTTCAAACAATGCGTTTAGAGAGCAGCCTGAAATCATCTCACTTTTTATCAATAATGACGAAGCAAAAGATATGTTTCTAACCAATGACAAAGCCCATATCGCAGGGCTTTATGTGGGGATTTTGAATAAAAACGAGACTTTTGGAATCCGCTTAGGACGATATGGGGCAAGGTATGAATGGCTAGGGGATTATTTGGAGGGAGGGGAAATCTATGGGCATATTAGCGGGGTTAGAATCGCATTTGGTGGATTTTATCGTCAAAGCTACGCAAACCCTAGCGAAAACACCGCCTATGGGCATATAAAGCGACTTTATGAAACATATCAAGGCTATGATATGAAAATGAATTTTTATGCAGATGCAAACTATGAAAGCGAGGATTTGCAAGCGAGAATCTATGCAAACTATCTCCATAGCCTCTATACAGTCGCGGGGGCAAAGCTAGATTTTACCTCAAAAGAGTTGGCAAAAAATCTTCATCTAAGTTTTTTACTCCACGCAAATTTTGTAACCGCAGGGGTGCAAGAGGAATATAACGCGCTAAATGTAGGGCAATGTGGCAGTGGCAATTTCACGCCAAATTTGCTACAAAGAGTGCAAAACGCAGGGCTAGTATGCTACAAAAAAAATAGCTTTAAAAACGGCTTTGGCGAGCTAAATGGCGGAATGCTTCACTTAGAGGGCAGAGCGCATTTAGGGGGGCTAACAATCGCGACGGGCTATGTAGGCAATGATAAAAATGGCGCGACAGATTTGCTACCCATCTATGCGGATAATAACCCCCTAGAATACAACACCTACATTTATGGCGAGGGCGGGCAAAGTGGCTATGTGAGGGTGGATTATCGCAGGGCGGGAAAAGGCGTAATCAAAGAGTTTGGAGGATTTGTAGGCTATGGCAGAAGCATATTTTTCCCAAATGGCTCACTGCAAAATAGCCATTTTTCAAATCAAGCAGTAGGCGAGCTAGAGCTAAGCCTAGCAAATATTCATCTACATTTGACCATAGCGTATTTAGATGAGTGGGCAAAAGGCTCATCTAGCGCACAATCTAAATCACTAATTTCAAAACTATGGCTAGGGTATATGTTTTAGTGTTGGTATGTTTTTTGCGTATGATATGATTTTGGTTTAGTTGTGGGGGTTGGCTAGCGCGTAAATGCTATCATTTGTAGCCTAGAAAAAACTAAAATCTAAAATCAAAAGCCGTTTAAAATCGATTCAAATTCGATTTACTAAATGGTTAGTTTATCGTTGTAGAATCCAAAATCTAGCCTAGATACCGCGCTTTTAGCGCATATATTCGTTGTGTTTTTATCGTGTTTAGCCCTGCTAAAATATGCTTTTCACAACAAAAAGGAACAAAAAAGTGAAAAAATTTTTCTCATTGCAGATTTCACAACATTTATCATTATGCCCTGTGCATTCACTGCGTTTTTTTAAGCCATTTTTTATGCCAAAAATATGGCTTAAACCTTGTAGGTTTTGTGGTAGGCTTTGTGCGTTTTTGCTATTTTTACTATGTTTTTTAAGTTTTTTTGCCTGTGATTACGCATTTGCAGAAGCAAATGAGACAAAGGGGGCAAAGCAAGATTCCCTACCCACAAAAGATTCTACCAAATCAAAATCTAGCAAGGCAAATCTACCAAAGCTAGATTATAAATCCATAGCCAAAAAACCACAAAACATTACGCAAAATATTACAAAAGGCATTGCTCAAGAGTTTTCAAAAGAAGCGTTTTTTGAGTCTGTGGAAGCGCGAAATATCAGCCTAGTCAAAAGCAAAGCCGCCTTTGTAAGCCTCCTAGAATCCCAAAAGGCTTATAATGCGTGGGATAGCCCCTACACCGAGATAGAAGGCACACAAAATAAAAATGGCTATGGCAAAAAAGAGCTAGAACTAAACGCGCTTTTTATCCTAAAACCAAAACTTCCGTGGGTGCAAACACTACTACACAAAAGCCTAAATCTACAAACCCTCCAATACCAAAAAACCTACAATCTCTACAAAAATCTAGCTTTTATCTCCGCCAAGCAACTCTATCTTAGCTACATTATCGCCAAAGAAAAATATCATATTTATATCCACAGAGAGAGCAACTTTTTGTCCCAGCTACAAATCGCAAAAGCCAAGCTAAAAGCAGGCAGTATGTCCCAAAAAGACTACATTAGCTTTAACAATTCTTACTTAGATGCAAAACTGCTAAAAATGCAGGCACAAACCACCCTACTAGATTTGCAACGACAGCTCCATCAGATTTTAGGAATCGAAGTTTTAGAAATTATCGATTCTAGCACCTTGGCGCAAAACACACAAAATCTACAAGAAGCAAATGTCCTAAATGCGCAAGAATCTAGCGAGCAGGATTTGGATAACCCAAATGTCCCAAATATGCAAAATCCGCATAACGACTACCAAGACACCCAAAATAGCGCAAACATAGCCAAACACATCGATGAACAAATCCTATCCCCCAAAAGAGACATAATAGTCCAAGGGCTAGATTTTGACTATGCTACGCTATCTTTCGCCCACGCAAAAGAGAGCCTAAAATCCTCCCCCTACACAGAGATTTTAGACTTGCAAGCAAAAGATTATAAAACCAATGCAAAAATCGTTAGCCAAGAGAGATTTGATGCCATAGAGATAGGCGCAGGGGTCGCACATTCCCCTTCAAGTGATGGCGTGCAGTTTCGCCTAAGCGTGCCACTACCTGTAACGACAAAAAATATGCACTTAAAACGCAAGTTTTTAGCCCTCCATAGCGGCGCATTGAGAGAAAATGAAATCACCAAAACAAACCTAGCCCTAAACTTAGAATCCTATTATGAACAATTAGGGAACAAAAAAAGCTATATCGAACTACAAAAAGAAAATATACAAAACAAAAAAGAGCTAGTCGAAATGGGCAAAATCGCCTATGAAGCCCAAAAAATCAGCCTTTTTGAATACCTAACCTACCAAAACGCATATATGGATAGCCTTATCACCCTAGCAGATGCCAAGCTAGAATACATCGCTATCCAATCCCTACTAGAAGAGACACTAGGGCAAATGCTAGACACCGACACAAAATAAAGCAAACTAGACACTAAGTAACTAGACAAGGAGCAATGATGAAACAAGATTTTAAAATGATATTTGACAAAATCGAGCAACTAAAATCAAGCATAAAAACGCAACTTCCAAAGCAGCTAGAAAACAAATTTTGGCTAAAGCAAGCATTGCTAGGCGCAGTGATTTTGCTAGCAGTCGTGCTTTTAATCGTATTTATCATCACAAGCAATCGCGCTGATAACCCTAGCGAAATATCAGCAAGCCAGCATAAAGAGCAAACTCAAATAGATTCTAGCTCCAACAACGAACAACCTAACAATGAAGAATCTAGCGGGCAAGACGCGCTTATGGCACAAAACCACGCAAATGATGAAAACGGCTTTGACACGCATTTTGATACAAGTTTGGATAAAAATATAGATTCCCTGCAAAATCCGCCACATAACCAACACAATAGCCAAGATTTTGTAGCGCAAAATATGCCACAGCATAATCAACCCTCTCAAATCCCACAAGCCCTCCAAAGCCCCACACAAAGCCAAAATCCTAGACACACGCCAGCCAATCAAAACCAAAATCTAAGTCAAAATCCAAACCAAAATCCACCAAATACGCAAAAAAATTACCCCCAAAATCTCCCCACAGCAAAAGATTTGCAACAGCAAAACGCAAAATATACCGAAGTCAAAATCACCCCCTCTCAAGCACAGGGCTTAGGCATAAAAGACATTCCTATCCAAAATCCAAGCATTACGCGTGGCGTGCCTTTTAACGCGCTAATTGATTTTGATGACAAAGAATCCGCCACGCAAAGCTCGACTTTTGATGTCGTAGTGGTGGCGATTTATATGCGTGAGGGGGAGGCAATCAATGAGGGTGATGAGATTTGTGAGATAAATTCTAATGAGCTAAACAACTCATATTTTGAGCTAGAAAACGCACGCAATCGCTATCGCGTAGCCCAAGAAGTCGCCCAAAAAGACAAAGGTCTGTATGAATCAGGCGTGATTTCACAAAGAGAATACCAAACAAGCTACCTAGCAAGCCGTGAATTGTTTTTAAAACTTAGTCAGCTAGAAAACTCATTTAAACTATTTGGTATCGACCCCAAGCGACCAAAGGGCAAAAGCGGATTTCGCGTAGTGGCTAGCTCTAGCGGGATTTTGTCAGTCGCGCCCAAAACCACAGGGGAGAAAATCCCCGCCTTTACCCCCTATGTGAGAATCTCAAAAAGCAATGACTTACTAGCGCGAATCAAAATCCCCGCCTCCATCTCAGACTATGTAGTCCCGGGCTCAAAAGTATATAGCGAGCAAGGGCAATATGTAGGCGATATATCCACCGTATCAGTCGTCCTAGATAAGACAAATAACTCCATAACCGCCATCGCTAGACTACAAAAAGGCGTATTTCGCGTAGGCGAAGTCGCGGACATTTACATAGAGGGCAAACAGCCAAAAGGCACTTTCGCGCTCCCCTCCGATGCGGTTATCAAAAACGGCAAAGATGATTTGATTTTCATCAAAACAAAAGATGGCTATATGCCTCGCGTGGTAAATATCGTAGAAAAGCGAAGTAAATCCTTTGTCATTGATTCTAGTGGGCTAAGAGGCAGTGAGCAAGTCGCTTCAGGTGCGCTAATCGCCCTAAAAGGAATCATCAACAATGTAGGCGAGGTAAGCCAATAATGCTAGCAAAAATCATAGAATTTTCCCTTATCCAGAGAATCATTATCCTCATACTAGGCTTTGGGCTACTAGCCTTTGGCGGATATAGTTTTATAAGCATTCCTATTGATGCGTTTCCAGATGTGTCCTCCACGCAGGTGCGCATCTCTGTCAAAGCCCCGGGTATGGCGCCAGAAGAAGTAGAAAATCGTGTCGTGCGCCCCTTAGAGCTAGAGCTACAAGGGCTTCCTAGCCAAAAGATTTTGCGTTCCACGACCAAATACGCCATAGCCAATATTGTGCTAGATTTTGATGATAGCCTAGACATTTATCTAGCAAGACAAATGACAAATGAGAGGCTAGCAAACGCGCTAGATAGCTTGCCAGATGGCGTAGAAGTGCGACTAACACCTATCGTAACGCCACTTTCAGATATGTTTATGTTTACCATTGAGGGAAATATCAGCGATATGGAAAAGCGCATATTGCTAGATTTTACTATCCGCCCAGAAGTGCGCAAAATCAAAGGCGTAGCCGATGTAAATTCTCTAGGTGGCTTTGCAAAAGCATTTGTGGTGATGCCAGATTTTAACGATATGGCGCGACTTGGTATCACCATAACCGAGCTAGAAGATGTCCTAAAAGCAAGCCTTAAAAATGACGGCGCAGGGCGCGTAGATAGAGATGGCGAAGTCTATCTAGTCAAAGTCCAAAATGCCGCCCTAAGCCCGCAAGAAATCGCAGAGCTAGCCATACAAACCAAATTTGGCTTTGTGCGCATAGGGGATTTTGCCACCGTGCATACAGATTCTCTCACTAGGCTTGGCTTTGTTACCAAAGACGGCATAGGCGAAACCACGCAAGGAATGGTGCTATCCCTCAAAGGTGCAAACTCAAAAGACACTATCGTAGAGATTTACAAAAAATTTGAAGAGCTAAAACCACTTTTGCCAGAAGGGGTAAGCCTAAATGTATTTTATGATAGAAGCGATTTGACACAAAAAGCGGTAAATAATGTAACCAAAGTGCTGATTGAAGCCATCGTGTTAATTATCATTTTGCTATTTTTGTTTTTGGGGGATTTGCGTGCGGCAATCGCGGTGAGTGTGATTTTGCCCTGTGCGCTTAGCGTGGCATTTATCTGTATGAATCTAAGCGGTATGAGTGCAAATCTAATGAGTTTAGGGGGGCTAGCTATTGCCATTGGGATTTTGGTAGATTCTGCGGTGGTGATGGTAGAAAACGCCTTTGAAAAGCTAAGTAGCAACACCACCACGACTAAACTACACGCGATGTATCGCGCCTGCAAAGAAATCTCTGTTTCTGTGGTTAGCGGGATTATCATAATCATCGTGTTTTTTGTGCCGATTCTCACATTGGAGGGCATAGAGGGGAAAATGTTTGGTCCGCTTGGCAAAAGTATCGTTTTCGCGCTTTTAGGCTCTCTGATTTTATCTATCACAGTTATCCCCGTCATCGCCTCACTTGTGCTAAAAAGCAAAGATGAGCATAAAGAAACTTGGCTAATGCGACATATCAACAAAATCTATGAACCAGCCCTAAATTTCTGCCTAGCAAAATCCAAACTTGTCATTTCAAGCGCGCTTGTGTTTTTGGTGCTATCTTTGAGTCTTTTTCCTTTCATCGGGCGGGCGTTTATGCCGACATTAGATGAGGGCGACATCGTGCTTATGGTAGAGACTACGCCCTCCATTTCTATCCCACAATCGCGCGATTTAATCCTCCGCATAGAAAAAGCTATCAAAGAATCCGTCCCAGAGGTAAAAACCATTGTCGCACGCACGGGGACTGATGAGCTAGGGCTTGATTTGGGTGGGATAAATCAAAGCGATATATTTATGTCATTTATCCCAAAAGAACAATGGCAAGTCAAAAACAAAGACGAGCTTATCAAAAAAATCGCCGCTTCGCTAGAATCATTTGTTGGCATTAGCTTTACTTTCACCCAGCCTATTGATATGCGTATCAGCGAAATGCTTACAGGCGTGCGCGGGGATTTGGCTATCAAAATCTTTGGCGATGATATTCCCACGCTAAATGCCCTAAGCAATCAAATCAAAGAGATTTTGCAAGGTGTGCGCGGAAGTAGCGAGGTCTTTACCACGCTAAATGAGGGGGTAAATTATCTCTACATTACGCCAGAGAAGCACATTATGAGCAATGTCGGCGTAAGTATCGATGAGTTTTCAAAGTTTATGAAAAGCTCTTTAGATGGGATTTTGGTTTCTTACATTCCTATGGGTGTGGCTAGGATTCCCGTGCTTATCCGCCAAGAGCCAGAAATCGCTAGCGATATGACAAAGCTAGAAGCATTAGAGATGTTTTCATCAAAAGGCTATGTAGTCCCCGTAAGCTCAATCGCAGAGATAAAAGAAGTCGATGGTCCTGTAACCATCGTGCGCGAAAACAATCGCCGTATGAGCGTTGTGCGAAGCAATGTAGAAAATAGGGATTTGGGCGGTTTTGTCGATGAAGCGCGGGCAAAAATCGCCTCTCAAGTGAAGTTGCCAGAAAACTACTTTATCACTTATGGTGGGCAGTTTGAAAACCAGCAAAGGGCAAATGCTAGATTTGCTGTGGTGATTCCCATTAGTATCGTGGTAATCTTTTTTATCCTATTTTTTACCTTTAAAAGCGTGCCTTTGGCGTTGATGATTTTGCTAAATATCCCCTTTGCTATCACAGGTGGGCTTATCTCACTATTTGCTTCAGGGGAGTATTTTTCTGTGCCAGCTAGTATCGGCTTTATCACGCTATTTGGGATAGCCGTGCTAAATGGCGTGGTGATGATAGGGTATTTTAAAGAGCTAATCCATCAAGGATATAGTGTCGATGAAGCCGTAGTGCGCGGGGCAAAAAGGCGACTTCGCCCCATACTTATGACGGCATTTATCGCAGCCTTTGGACTTATCCCTATGCTACTCTCAAGCGGAGTGGGTAGCGAAGTGCAAAAACCGCTAGCCATTGTCGTGCTAGGCGGGCTTGTAACCTCTAGTGCTTTGACATTGCTACTTTTGCCCGCTATGTTTAGAATCGTGGCAAAAAAAGTCCAAATCAAATAAAATCTAAAAGGGAATGCAAATGTGCTTGCTTGAAATCTATGCAGAAGTGCGACTAAAAGATGATATTGTGGATATGCTTTTGGAGCGTAGGTTAAATGATTTTTTTTATTTCGTATGTGAAAAATACGCTTCGCGCACGCTTTTGCAAACCTCACGCGAGCAAGTAAGCGGGAGGAAAGAATATGGGGTGTTTAGGATTTTTGCGGATTATGATAGCGCAGATGAGCTATCCCGCGCAATGTATAAAGAATATCAGCGAGATGGCGTGCGGTGCTATTTGCTT
Source organism: Helicobacter sp. T3_23-1056 (assembly GCF_053654535.1). Lineage (NCBI taxonomy): Bacteria > Pseudomonadati > Campylobacterota > Epsilonproteobacteria > Campylobacterales > Helicobacteraceae > Helicobacter > Helicobacter sp. T3_23-1056. Next base: position 132,390 of record NZ_JBSIUU010000006.1, read on the forward strand.
GACAATGTCAAAGAAATGCCATAATGGTGCTTGTAGCAAATAACACAAATGCACAAAAACTAGCCAAAATCTAAGCAAAATCCAATAAAGCAAAATCATAAAAAGTAGGAAAAAGTATGGGCGTAAATGAAGATATGTTTATAGTCGTTGTGATACTAGCAGTGGCATTTTTGATAGGCGCGAAATATTTTAGCAAGTAAGCAATCATTTCTAAATATGATTTTGTAGTTGTTTTAGAAAATGATAAAACGCTATTTTTTGTCGGTTTTGCATTGTCGTTGTTGCATTGTTTGTTTTGTAGGTTACTTTGTGGTGGGTTTTTTAGCGGGGGCAGATTTTGTATTGGCTTTTGCATTAGATTTTGTAGCAGGCTTTGGACTAGATTTTGATTGCGTGCTAGATTTTGGGT